>JAXJXW010000171.1:0-7223 GCA_036307325.1 Clostridia bacterium | reverse complement strand
TTCAGCGGCTGTACGCAGCTTATCAGCGCAATTATTCCGTCATCAGTAATCTGGATAAATGACTATGCATTTTCAATGTGCCCCAACCTCACCATTTTTTCCGACGGCGGAACATATGCCCGAAACTTTGCACTTTTAAAAGGAATAAACTACAGTCACAGAGTCTATTTTTCATATAATTCAACACGGATAAACTTTGCGGCGGCACCTGCCGTTTTGTGTGACGGTTCAACCTTTCTTCCCCTTCGTGAAACCTTCCGTCTTTTGGGGTATGAGGTTTCCTATAACACGGAAAATGCAGTAATTTCCTGCACAAAAGACAATGCCACCGTTACACTCTATCCCAGCGGTGCTATTCACAAAAACGGGGAGCCTCTTGGTGTAAATTATACCACAACATATGTAAACGGCTATCTGCTGATTCCCGCATCTGTTTTTTCTGCCGTTGATACAGGCGTAAAGCTTTCATGGGATTCTCAGTCACGAACCGTTGATATTTCGGAGGTTTAACAGTATGAGAAAAGTATTAAAGCTTCTTTTCAGCCAGTGTGTCATTGTAAGCTTTTTACTTATTTTACAAATTTGTCTACTGATATGGTTTGTATTAAGCCTAAGCCGATATTTTATTTTTATTGACCTGTTTTTAAAGCTTATCAGCATAGCTGCTGTAATCATAATAATGAACAGGCATTCAAACCCCGTATATAAACTGGCGTGGGTTATCCCGATTCTTCTTTTCCCTCTTCTGGGCGGTCTTTTTTATCTTTTCATAGTGGGGCAAACCCACACGGCATTATTTTTCAAAAAGCTTCAATTGCTTTCTGATAAAATAACAAAGCCGTATTCCCAGGATAAAGCCGTTCTCTCGGAGATTGAGAAAGAATTTCCGAAGCGTGCGTCACTTGTCCGCTATATAAACAGGGCTTCGGGGCTTTGTGCCTATAGGGCAGAGGATTGTGAGTATTTTGAAACAGGTGAAAAATTCTATGCGTCGCTGTTATCCGAGCTTGAAAAAGCGGAAAAATATATTTTTCTTGAGTTTTTTATATTAAATGAGGGGGAAATGTGGCAAAGCGTTCTGGACATATTAAAACGCAAAGCCGCACAGGGGGTTGATGTACGCATAATGTATGACGGAATGGGAAGCCTTGTGCTTCTTCCGAAAAGCTTCCCTGCACAGCTTAGATCTCTCGGCATAAAATGCAAGGTGTTCAGCCCGTTTGTACCGTTTCTTTCAGCGCTTCAAAACAATCGTGACCACCGTAAAATCTGCGTGATAGACGGCAAGGTTGCCTATACAGGCGGTGCAAATATTTCAGATGAATATATAAATGCTGACGGAAGGTCTGCCCTTTGGAAGGATATGTGCGTTAAAGTGGGCGGCGATGCGGCATTCAGCTTTACCATAATGTTTTTAAAGCTTTGGGCGCATGTAAATAAGGAGGATGTAAACATAGAAGACTTTAAGCCTGAATGTAAAGAACCTCCCTTGGCAAATGACGGTTATTTAATTGCCTATGACGATATTCCTCTGGACAATTACCAAACGGGAGAATGCGTTTATCTTGATATAATCAACAAGGCTGAAAAGTATGTCTATATTACAACGCCATATCTTATACTTGACCATGAAATGGTAGTTGCGCTTAAGAACGCTTCCCTCGGCGGTATTGATATTAAAATTATCTGCCCGTACGCTATTGACCATTGGTACGCACGGGCAGTTGCCTACAGTTATTATAAAGAGCTGACGGAAAACGGCATTGAAATTTACGAATATTTACCGGGATTTATACACGGAAAAACTTTTTGTTCCGATGACAACGCTGCAGTTGTGGGAAGTATAAATCTTGATTACAGAAGTCTTTATCTGCACTTTGAATGTGCCTGTGCATTTATGGGCGGAGGCGTTGTAAAGAATGTTCGTGATGACTTTACACGCACGCTTACAAAGTGCCGCCGCATAACGATGAAGGATTTTGAAAAAATGAGCTTTGTTAAAAAGCTTTTGGGAGCAGTGCTTCGTATATTTGCCCCGCTGATGTAAAAACCCAAAGAAAAATATTCCAATGCCCTTTGCGGCATCTTTCCTTTCGGCAATTTACAGTGAGATTATTCCCTCTCTTTTTTCTTCATTCCATGTAAAAGCGTTCAATTTTCTGAATTCATCAACAGATATGCATATATATCCGTTGACATCATATATATCCTCTAATTCAATTATCTCTCCCCCATAGCTGACCTTTACACGGGCATCACTTTCGGCAAAAAGCTTATATGCTTTTTGCCCGTTTTTATTTTTATAGTAGTCAAGCTTCATGGGCATTGACTCTTTATCTGTATGCACAAGATAAAGCACCCTTTCCTCCTGATTCCAAGAAACATCAAATCCGTAATTTCTCAAGTCCTCCGCCACAATTACCGCATGGGGAATATCGCCGTTATATACAAATGTTGGGATTTCCTCCCCGTTTATAAAGGTTCTCATGTCAGTAAAAAATATGTGCTTGTATTTTTGTTCCAGCACAGAAAATCCTTAATCCAGCAAAGCGGCAGAATCTATAAATCTCTGCTCTTTACTGCTTGATGCCATGGTAACGGTTATAAGTCTTTTGTTATCACGCATTGCCGTAGCACAAAAGCAGTGACCTGCATCACTTGTAGTTCCTGTTTTAAGTCCGTCAGCGCCTTCATAAAAATAATCCGTCAACAAAAGATTTGTTGTTAAATACACCTTTGAATGGAAGTTGATGCTCTTCTTTGCGCTCCTTACTAAAACATCGGGATAATCCTTTATAATATTTCTGGCAAGCGTTGCCATGGCAACAGGCGTCATTTTATTTGAAAGCACTCCGTAGCTATCGTAAAATATCGCATCAATTCCCATTTCCCTTGCCTTGTCATTCATTTTTTTTACAAATTCTTCTTCGCTGCCGTTACCCAAAAGCTCTGCCATAGCAACTGCCGCACCGTTTGATGAATGCACAATCATTGCGTCAAGCATTTCGTTCACGGTGTATGTAGCATCATAGTAAAGTCGGAATGAATTTGCGATTCTTGACTTGTTATAGACATTTTCACTCACAGGCACAATTGTATCAAGGGATATTTCTCCGTTTTCAATGGCTTCATAAACGCAGTACATGTTCATAATTTTGCTCATGCTTGCAGTGCTTCTCAAAGCGTTGCCGTCAAGCTCATATAAAACCTTTCCCGTGTCATAATCCATTACGCAGGCACCCTTTGAGGAAATATCCAGCGCAAATGCCGATTGCGCCGCCAACACTACAAAAATAATTATTGATATATATGTAGCTCTGATTATCTTGCTTTTCAAGGTAATTCTCCTCTTTAATATACTATCCCTTTGCCGGGATCAAAGGTGAGTAAAATTTCACAATCCCCATGCCGAACGGAGGTTGTCTTTATGATATGAATTTTACCGCAAGTTCCGCCGTTTGTCGAGTGTTTTTTGCAATTTGATAAAAAAATAGACGGTAAATATTGGGGATATTACGGAAACAGCAATAAATACATAACATGGTCAGAGGATTTAATAAACTGGCACAAGGAGAAAGAAACCTTGATTGAAAAAAGAAAAGGATATTTTGATGATAAGCCACTTGCAGTTTGTGAAATCTATTTTGTTTTCCATACGGCTACCTCCATAAATATTTCTGTCTCAAATAATCTGCATGCTCCGGTGTTATCACTCCATCGCTGATTTCCGCCATATTGATACTTCTGTAAAGCTCACCCCAATAGCAATCTATTAAAGAAGATTTCTTTAAAACTGCATCCTTGTATGCATCCAGGTCGTGTTGCAGATATGATGGAAGACCATACTCTTATGAGCGCTCTCTTGCAAGATTTGTCATTCTTTCATCAAGCAAACTCTCTATTGATACATTTAAAGCCTTTGCAATTTTGTATAATGTTTCCCCCCAATTATATAATAATAGCTTTTAACGATATTGTATATATTGATTTCCCATAACATAAACGGGGTTGTAGCAAACGATTTTTTAAATCGCATGATTACAACCCTGTTTTGATTTATAAGCTGTTAGAGAATAATGCAAATCAGGCCTCCGCTGCCCTCATTGATAATTCTTTGCAGCGTTTCCTGAAGCTTTGCCCGTGCGTCATCAGGCATTTTTGAAAGCTTTGTCTGCAAGCCTTCATTTACAAGCTCATGCAGTGATTTTCCGAAAATATTGGATTCCCAAATTTTAACGGGGTCGCTTTCAAACTCACCCAAAAGGTAATGCACCAGCTCCTCTGACTGCTTTTCACTGCCCACAATAGGATTAACCTCCGTTTCAATATCTGCCCTTATCATATGTATACTCGGTGCGCTTGCACGGAGTCTTACGCCATACCTTCCTCCCTGCCTGATAATTTCAGGCTCACGCAGAGTAAGCTCCTCGATCCCGGGCGATACTATTCCGTACCCCGTTTGGCGTACCTGCATAAGGGCGTATGAAATTTTATCATATTCCTTCTTAGCCTTCGACAAGCTGCAAAGCATTGAAACCAATTCTTCATCATTTGAAATTTCAAGCCCTGTAGTTTCTCCCAGAACACTGTAAAAAAGCCCTTCACGGGCATCCGCATCTATAATCGCACTGCCGTTTCCCAGGTTGATTTGAGAAATTCTTGCCTGTTCTATATATTCGTTTTGATTAAGAGGCTCCAGCAGTCTGTTTACATCATGGATTTTCCTTATGTCCTTGCAGCCGCTGCGTACACTGTCATAAATAGAGGTTTTCAAGTAATGTGAATTATCAAGAGCATCAATCCAGCCGGGAAGATTTATACCTATTTCCTTTACGGGGAATTCAAACAGTACACTTTCCATGATGTTGTTTATATCAGCCATGTTCATATCGGCGCACGAAAGCAAAAATACAGGCACCCCGTATTTTGATTCCATGTCCTTTTTTAAATTCTGTGCAGCCTCTCCCTCCGGAACGGCGGAATTAAGAAGAATTATAAAGGGCTTGTTTATTTCTTTAAGCTCATTTATTACTTTTTCCTCTGCCGCAACATACTCATAACGGGGTATATCGCAAATACTGCCGTCAGTTGTAACCACAAGCCCGATTGTGCTGTGCTCTCTTATTACCTTCTCCGTTCCTATTTCGGCGGCTCGGTCAAAGGGAATATCCTCCTCGAACCAAGGCGTTGTAACCATGCGAACATTTCCGTCTTCAGTATGCCCCTGGGCACCATTTACACAGTATCCCACACAGTCAATCATTCTGACATTGAAGGAAACATTATCCTGAATACTGATATGCACAGCCTCATTCGGGATAAATTTCGGTTCGGTTGTCATAATGGTTCTTCCTGCCGCACTTTGCGGAAGCTCATCTATTGCCCTTTCGCGGACATGCTCGTTTTCAATATTGGGAAGCACAAGAAGGTCCATGAATCTTTTTATAAAGGTTGACTTCCCCGTTCTGACCGGCCCGACCACGCCTATGTATATATCTCCCTGTGTACGCTGTGAAATATCGTTGTATATCCCGTATTCATTCATAAAAAAATTCCTCCATACTTGTCTGTTTTACTACATTGTATGAAGGAATTTTTCAGTTATTACAATTTTATATTTTTTCCACGCCAAGGGAAACTTTTTCGCCGTTTATGTTCCATTCCTTGGAATTGGGCACCGAGGCGTTTATAATTTCAATAGCTAAAACATCATTTTTGATTTCATCACTGTTTTTATTCATAATAGCCTCAACCTTTTCATTTCCGCTTACATAAACCTTTATGTTATCCATAACCTCAAAGCCCGATTCCTTACGCATTGTTTGAAGCTTGCTGATAATTTCACGAACAAAGCCCTCTTCAATCAGCTCATCTGAAAGACGAGTGTCGAGAACAACCGTAATACCGTAATCGCTTTCGGAAGCAAAGCCTTCAGCCTGAGTCATTTCAATAAGAAGGTCCTCCTTAAGAAGCTCAATTGTTTCTCCGTTATCCTCAAATGTGAGTGAACCCTTTTCATTAAGCTCATCCATTGCTGCATTTCCGTCAAGACTTGAGAGATGGTTTTTGATAAAGCCCAGATGCTTGCCGTATTTTGGGCCAACGGTCTTAAGCTGGGGCTTAAAGCTGTAGGTTGTGCATTCACGGACACTGTCTGTAAATTCCACGCTTTTAACATTAAGCTCATCTGCAATTATATCAGTGTAGAAGCTTTCAAGGGCAAAATCCGCCTTTACATACATTTTGCCTATAGGCTGGCGGTTTTTAATATTTGCGGCGTTACGGCAGGCACGGCCGAGAACAACAACATCAAGAACCTCCTCCATATTTTTCTCAAGCTCAGGATTTATCTTGTCCTCCTCACAAACGGGATAATCGCAAAGATGAACGCTTATGGGGGCGTTCTTATCTATTGAACAAACAAGATTTCTGTATATCTCCTCTGCCATGAAGGGAACCATGGGTGCCATCACTTTAGAGATTGTAACAAGTGCCGTGTAAAGAGTCATATACGCATTTATCTTATCCTGAGTCATTTCCTTGCCCCAGAAGCGTTCACGGCAGCGGCGTACATACCAGTTGCTAAGCTCATCTGTGAATTCAAGAAGAGCACGGGCGCTTTCCGTAATCTTGTAGTTTTCCAGGTTGTTATCAACTGTTTTTACAATAGAATTAAGCTTTGAAATAAGCCACTTGTCTATTACGGCAAGCTTATCGTATTCCAGCTTGTATTTTGTTGCGTCAAACTCATCAATATTGGCATAGAGAACAAAGAACGCATATGTGTTATAGAGAGTGCCCATAAACTTACGCTGACCCTCTTCAACTGCACCTGCATGGAAGCGATTGGGAAGCCAGGGTGCACTGTTTGCGTAGAAATACCATCTGATGGCGTCTGCACCGTGACGCTCAAGTGCGTCAAATGGGTCAACCGCATTGCCCTTAGATTTTGACATCTTCTGTCCGTTTTCGTCCTGAACATGGCCGAGAACTATAACATTCTTGTAGGGTGCCTTATTAAATATAAGGGTTGAAATAGCAAGTAGTGAGTAGAACCAGCCACGGGTCTGGTCAACAGCTTCGCTGATGAAGTTTGCAGGGAAGGTTTCCTCAAAAAGCTCCTGATTTTCAAAGGGATAGTGAAGCTGTGCAAAGGGCATAGAGCCGGAGTCAAACCAGCAGTCAATAACCTCTTTGGTGCGGTGCATTTGCTTTCCGCATTC
>JAXJXW010000170.1:0-2826 GCA_036307325.1 Clostridia bacterium | reverse complement strand
GGCATCAACAATGCTCAGCGTTTCCTATGAAGGCTATGACCTTATTAAAACAAAAAAATTTGTTGAGGACAATGTTGAAAACAAGCTTAAATCAGTAAACGGTGTAGCATCTGTTACCGTAAGCGGCGGTCAGGACAGAGTTATAAATATTGAGGTAGACTCTCAGAAAATGCAGGGCTACAACATGTCCTTCACGGATATTGTATCAGCTGTTAAGGCGCAGAATAACAATCTTCCCGCAGGAAGCACCACAAAAAATGATAAAGACCTTTCTGTGCGTATGATGGGTGAATTCAGTAAAATTTCCGAAATCGGACTTGTGCCTCTTGTTACCTCTCAGGGGCAGGTTGTATATTTGCAGGATATTGCAAATGTTAAAGACGAATATGACGATTCCTCCACATATTCAAGAGTAAACGGAGAGGACTCAATCAGCATTTCCGTAAGCGGTGAATCAGATGCAAATACCGTTGATGTTGTAAACGGCGTAATAGAAGCTCTTGAAGAGCTTAAGGCACAGTACCCCAAATTCAGATATGACATTACAATGGAGCAGGCAAGCTACATTGAGGACTCAATAAGCTCAGTTGCACAAAATGCCATTGTAGGTGGTTTACTTGCAGTTCTGATTTTGTTCTTGTTCTTGGGAAATGCAAGAAATGCTCTTGTAATAGGCGTTTCCATGCCCATTTCAATTGTAACCACATTTATAGGTCTGTATGCTTCGGGAATGTCACTTAATGTGGTATCTCTCGGTGGATTGGCACTGGGCGTCGGTATGTTGGTTGATAACTCGGTCGTTGTGCTGGAAAATATTTTCAGGCGGCGAACAACCTATGGTGAAGACGCTAAAACGGCATCAATTAAAGGAACGGGCGAGGTAATCAGTGCGGTTGTTGCATCAGTTATCACAACCTGTATAGTTTATGTTCCCCTGCTATTTATAGATAATCTTATGGCAATAATGTTCAAGCAGCTTGCATTTACCATTGTGTTCTCACAGACTGCTTCACTTCTCACAACAATGCTTATTGTTCCCATGCTTTCTTCAAAAATTGAAAATGCACAGGAGCAGAATAAGACCTTTGCATTCATATTAAAGCCTTTTGATAAGCTTATCAGAGGGCTCTATAAGGTTTATGAGGTTTGCTTAAACATTGTTCTCAGACACAGAAAGAAGTTTATATGCGCTATAGCAGGTGTATTTGTTTTAAGCATGATTTTATTCTCAAAGCTTGGAATGACGCTCATTCCCTCAAGTGATGAAGGCACTATAAATATCAGCGTGGAGCTTCCTCAGGGTTCAAAGCTTGAAGATACCAATAAGATTGCCCTTGAAATTGAAGATATTATCAAGGAATATGATGAAGTGGAAACCATTTCATCAACCGTGGGTTCAGGGGGCATGATTTCATTGGGTGCCACAAGCAGTAACTCCGCAAGCATAGTAATGACACTGTCAGATGACAGAAAAACGAAAACTGTCGATGCAGTTCAGGAAATTCGTGAAATGCTTGGAGACATAAGCGGTGCGGAAATATCCATAGAGGCACAAAGCTCTCAGAGTGGAATTTCCTCTGATGAGATACAGTTCCAATATACGGCAAAGGATGATGAAGCACTTGCCGATTATGTGGAAAAGGCTGAAAAGGTACTTGCATCAATAGAGGGTATAACTGAAACAGATACCTCTGTAAGTGACACCAAGCCGGAAATAAGAGTAAGGCTTAACAGTGCCCGTGCAGCACAGTACGGACTTAATACAAGCTACGGCGCATCACTTCTCAGCAGTGCACTTAATGGCTCCAAAGCTTCAACATACACGGAAAACGGCAGTGAATATGATATAAAGGTTAAATATCCTGACGATTTCGTTGATAATTACGAAAAGCTTAAAACCCTTCAGATTAAAACGCCCACAGGTCAATGGGTAACAATAGAAGATATTGCCGATATAAGCATTGAAGAAGGCTATACAACGCTTACCCGTGTTGACCAGAAAAGAGTAATTTCTCTTTCAGGCAAGATGTATAATACAGATATGGGAACGGTAACCAGAAAGTTCAATCAGGCTATGGAGCAGCAGGTGGGAACCGTTGAAGGAATTACGCAAAATCAAGCAGGCTCCTATAAAATCATGATGGAAGCAATGGTGTCACTGCTTTTGGCAATTTTGCTGGGTATACTTCTCATGTATATGGTTATGGCGGCACAGTTTGAAAATATTTCTCAGCCGTTTATAATCCTCTTTACCGTACCCCTTGCAATAATCGGCGTTGTCCTTGCGGTGGCAATTTCGGGAACGGCATTCTCCGTTGTAAGCTGCGTAGGTGTGCTGATGCTTGTAGGTATTATTGTTAATAACGCAATTGTGCTTATTGACTTTATCAACACTGAAAGAGGAGAGCATCCTGAGATTCCAAGAAATCAAAGTGTTGTAAATGCAGGACTTATAAGAATGCGTCCTATTTTGATGACAACACTTACCTCAATTCTCGGCTTCCTTCCCATGGCACTTTCATCAGAAGGCGGCGGCGCAATGATGCAGCCTCTTGCAGTGGTTCTAGTAGGCGGATTGTTCGTAGGTACCTTCTTAACGCTGTTTGTTATTCCCGTTGTTTACACAATATTTGACGATATTGGAATAAGACGGCAAAATAAGAAGGCGGCAAAGAAAGCTAAAAAAGAAGCGGCAAAATAATTTTCTTAATCTAAAAAAGAAGTCGCAGCCTGACGGTGCCAATTTGAACCCGCCTTAAATGGCGAAATTTAGGTATCTTTTGGCTTGTCGTCTTTGAAAGGCGCCAGCCTTTCTGCATCCTTCGC
>JAXJXW010000169.1:0-1905 GCA_036307325.1 Clostridia bacterium | reverse complement strand
CCCTTATACATCTTGCAACAAGTGAAATGGGCTTTGGCGGTGTAGGTGAAAGCGGCATGGGTTCTTATCATGGGCGATATGGGTTTGAAACCTTCACCCACCGCAAAAGCATTGTTGATAAAAAAACATTTCTTGACCTTCCCCTTCGCTATCAGCCCTATTGCAAATACAAGGACACCCTTATCAAAATGTTTGTAAAATAGCATTCAGTTTACAAAAGCTAAAAAAATATTCAAATATGATATTTATTAACCACATTTTAGTGTTTACAAATTGAGCCTTATGTGATACAATAATAAAGCTGGACATATGGCAATAAATATACAAAAGGAGCCGATATAAATGGCTATTTATGATCCAAAATCAAGAAAAGCCGAAGAATTCATCAATGATGAAGAAATTTTGGCAACAATAAAATATGCAGAAGAAAACAAAAATAATGTGGAGCTGATTGACAGTATACTGGAAAAAGCGCGCCCCAGAAAGACGGGAAACGGCGTTCACTGCGCCGGGCTTTCACATAGGGAGGCTTCTGTTCTTCTCGCCTGTGACATTCCCGAAAAGGTTGAGGAAATGTACCGACTGGCAGAGGAAATCAAGCTTGCGTTTTACGGCAACAGAATTGTTATGTTTGCACCGCTTTATCTGTCAAACTACTGTGTAAACGGTTGCGTATACTGTCCGTATCACGCAAAGAATAAGAGTATTCCCCGTAAAAAGCTTACTCAGGAAGAAGTAAAAAATGAAGTTATTGCACTTCAGGATATGGGTCATAAAAGACTTGCCATAGAAGCAGGTGAAGACCCTGTAAACAACCCTATTGAGTACATTCTCGACTGTATTAAAACAATCTACAGTATTCAACACAAGAACGGGGCTATACGCCGTGTTAATGTGAATATTGCGGCTACAACGGTTGAAAATTACCGCAAGCTTAAAGACGCAGGTATAGGAACTTATATTTTGTTCCAGGAAACATATCACAAGGAAAGCTATGAAAATCTTCACCCCACGGGGCCTAAGCACAATTATGTCTACCACACTGAGGCAATGGACAGAGCCATGGACGGCGGCATTGACGATGTGGGGCTTGGTGTATTGTTCGGTCTGGAGCTTTACAAATATGAATTTGCAGGTATTTTGATGCACGCAGAGCATCTTGAGGCAGTTCATGGGGTTGGTCCCCACACTATAAGCGTTCCCAGGCTTAAACGGGCAGACGATATTGACCCTGATGACTTCGATAACGGTATCTCTGATGATATTTTCCTTAAGATAATTGCTTGCATAAGAATTGCCGTTCCATATACAGGAATGATTATTTCAACCCGTGAATCTCAGGAAGTGAGAGAAAAGGCATTAAGCCTTGGAATTTCTCAAATCAGCGGTGCCTCTCGTACATCTGTGGGCGGTTATACGGAAGATGAACGCCCCCACGATACGGAGCAGTTTGATGTATCTGACCAACGAACACTTGATGATGTTGTAAAATGGCTTATGGAGCTTGGGTTTATTCCTTCCTTCTGCACTGCTTGTTACAGAGAGGGCAGAACCGGCGACCGCTTTATGAGTCTTTGTAAAAATGGGCAGATATTAAATTGCTGCCATCCTAACGCACTTATGACCCTTTGCGAATTTATGACAGATTATGCAACTGAAGAAACACGCAAAATCGGTTTTGATTTGATTGAGAAAGAGCTTGAAAAAATACCAAATGAGAAGGTAAAGCAAATTGCAAAGCAAAATGTTCACGATATTATAGAGTCAAACCGCCGTGATTTCAGATTTTAAAAAAAGCAAGCAGAACGCCCTAAAAACCAAGGTTTTTAGGGCGTTCTGCTTGCTTTTTTTATTTCAACAAACTTACTGCATCTGCAATAGTTTTCTCAAGAGCTTCTCTTCCGT
>JAXJXW010000168.1:0-2233 GCA_036307325.1 Clostridia bacterium | reverse complement strand
TATCCCCTTAAAACGGGCTGTTTAAAAACTCTGGTTTTTAAACAGCCCGTTTGCTTTATTAAAATTGCTATATTTTTATAAATTCTATTTACAACATCCGAAAAAAGTGATATAATCGACATATGACGGAAACGGGGGTGATCACATTGGCAAGACCTAAAAGATGCAGACGAGTTTGCAGAGAGCCGATTATTTCAAATTTTGTGCCGAAGGATATAGAGAGTCCACAGGATGTTGTTCTTTCGGTAGATGAATATGAGGTTATTCGCTTGGTTGATTTGGAGAAGCTCAGCCACGAGGAATGTGCAAAAAACATGGATATTTCCCGAACTACAGTAACGGAAATTTATGAAAGCGCAAGAGAAAAAATAGCGGAATGTCTGGTGCATGGAAAAGAGCTTGTTATTTCAGGCGGAAACTATTGTCTTTGTCAAGGAGATTTGCCCCATTGTATGAAGAAATGTATGAAATCAAATATAAAACTTTTAAAAGGAGAAAACACAATGAGAGTAGCAGTAACTTATGAAAACGGAGAAATTTACGGACACTTCGGACATACCCAGCAGTTTAAGATTTATGATATTGAAGACGGTAAAATTGTAAAATCCGAAGTGGTAGATACAAACGGCTCAGGTCATGGCGCATTAGCGGGTTTCTTATCTGATGCAGGTGTAGATACTTTAATTTGCGGCGGCATTGGCGGCGGTGCACAAACGGCACTTTTATGTGCAGGCATTAAATTATATGCAGGTATTACAGGAAATGCTGATGACGCAGTAGCTAAGCTGCTTGAAGGAGAACTTGAGCATAACCCCAATGCAAATTGTAACCATCATCACGGAGAGCATGGACATAATTGCGGAAATGGCGGATGCGGAAATCATGGGTGTCACTAATATGGATAATCAAGATATACTTTCAAAATTATCCTTTTGGAATGACCTGACAGACAATGAAAAAGAAACAACTTACCATGGCTCTGTTATTAAGGCGTATGATAAGGGTACCTATATCTACGGCTTTACTGATGCTTGTCTTGGATTTGTATATGTAAAACAAGGCTCAATCAGAGTATATATCACATCTGATGAAGGTCGGGAAATTACCCTGTTTCATATTACAAAGGATGATACTTGTATTTTATCATCTGCTTGTGCTCTTTCGGGAGTTTCTCTTGATGTTCAAATGGTTGCGGAAAGCGATACCGAGCTTCTTGCAATTTCATCCGGTGCTTTTGAAAAACTTGCCCGAAGCAACATATATGTGAAATCCTTTGCCTACGAATTGACGGCTAAAAGGCTTTCAAGCGTTGTCTTGATTTTGGAGCAGATTTTATTTGCTCATTTTGACGCCCGAATGGCACAGTTTCTGATTTCTGTTTACAAGCGCACAGGATCAGAAACAATTAAAATGACTCAAGAGGCAATGGCAAGAGAAGTGAACTCCGCCCGTGAAGTTGTTGCACGAATGTTAAAGCAATTTGAAAATGATGGCATTATCTCTGTCGGCAGAGGTATCATAACAATAAAGGATTTGAATGCTCTTGAAAAAATTGCAAATTAGTTTTATTTAATGTGACCGGGTTACAGAAGCTTTACTTTATTTTGTGTATTATGTAATCAATGCTACGAATATTCTTATGTTTGCGGTAATTAAAGACGGACAAGTTACCGAAAGTTTAATCGGAGCAAGACCAAAAGAGGATTTGGAGGTATTACTTAAATGAGTTTATTAAATATCTTTAAGAGAACAGATATAAATGCAGGTGTTGATGAATTCCGAAACACTCAGGGAGCCGTTTTACTTGATGTCAGAACAAAAGAGGAATATAAAGACGGACATATTAAGGGAAGTATAAACATTCCTCTCCAGAATATTTATTCTGTGCAAACAGTTATTACTGATTTGGACAAGCCCATTTTTGTTCACTGCCTGAGCGGGGCAAGAAGTGCACAGGCAACATCTGTTTTAAAGTCAATGGGATACAAGAATGTAGAAAATATTGGCGGCATCAGCAGCTTTCGCGGTGAGATAGTGGGGTGATTATATGAAAATTGTAATAGTGGGCGGAGTTGCAGGCGGTGCTACTGCTGCAACAAGATTAAGGCGGTTAGATGAAAAAGCAGATATTACAGTTTACGAACGCTCCGGTTTTATATCCTATGCAAACTGTGGTTTGCCATATTATATCGGTGGAGTAATTGAGGAAGAGGAAGAGCTTACCTTGCAGACT
>JAXJXW010000167.1:0-11698 GCA_036307325.1 Clostridia bacterium | reverse complement strand
ATCCACATTTTTAAGATTGTTTTCCCTTGCTCCCTTAATTGTAATATATTCGTTTCTCATCCTTCCGTTTCCTTTCTTAAGCGCTTAATCTTATCCCTGATTTTTGCGGCGTCCTCAAAACGAAGCTCGTCGGAGGCTTTTCGCATTTCATCTTCAAGGTGCACTATGATTGAATGCACATTTTCCTCAGAACCTTTCTCCTCCGCCTCCTTCTTGGCGGCAATTACATCGCTGATGTCCTTAACAATACCCTTGGGAACAATTTTGTGCTCCTCATTATACTTTTGCTGAATATTACGGCGGCGCATAGTTTCATCTATTGCACTTCGCATGGATTTTGTTATTGTATCGGCATACATTATAACCTCACCCTCAACATTTCGCGCCGTTCTTCCTATTGTCTGAATAAGAGAGGTTTCGCTTCTCAAAAAGCCCTCCTTGTCGGCGTCAAGTATTGCAACAAGGGAAACCTCCGGAATGTCAAGCCCTTCACGCAAAAGGTTTATTCCCACCAGCACATCAAATACGCCCAGGCGCAAATCCCTCACAATTTCCATTCTTTCAAGGGTTTCCACCTCAGAGTGCATATATTTCACCTTAACACCCATTGTTCTGAGATAGTCGGTAAGCTCCTCCGCCATTTTCTTTGTCAGGGTTGTTACCATCACTCTCTGCCCTTTATCGGCACGGTTATAAATTTCCGAAAGCAAATCATCAATCTGTCCCTTTATGGGGCGCACCGTTACATTGGGGTCAAGAAGCCCTGTGGGTCTTATAACCTGCTGGGCAATATTGGTTGAATGGTTTTTTTCATACTCTGCCGGCGTTGCCGACACAAATACCACCTGGTTAATCTTCTTTTCAAACTCTTCAAAGCAAAGTGGTCTGTTATCATATGCCGAAGGAAGCCTGAAGCCGTATTCAACAAGACTTTTCTTTCGGCTTCTGTCTCCTGCATACATGGCACGCACCTGGGGTATTGTAACATGGCTCTCATCAATAACAAGAAGAAAATCATCGGGGAAATAGTCAATAAGCGTATATGGCGCACTGCCGGGCTTTCTTCCGCTTATATGGCGTGAATAGTTCTCAATACCGCTGCAAAAGCCAATCTCCCTTATCATTTCAATATCGTAATTGGTTCGTTCCTCAAGGCGCTGTGCTTCAAGGAGCTTGCCACAGCTTCTCAGCTCCTCCAGTCTTTCTTTAAGCTCCGCCTTAATGGCTTCTATTGCCTGCTCCCGTTTTTCAGGCGTAGTCACATAGTGGGAGGCAGGAAATACGGCAACATGGCTTCGCACTCCCAAAACCTCTCCCGTGAGAGTATCAATCTCTGTTATTCTGTCAATTTCGTCACCGAAAAACTCAATTCTCACCGCATTTTCAGAACTGCTTATGGGGAAAATTTCCAGAACATCTCCCCTGGCTCTGAACTTGCCGCGGATAAAATTTATGTCATTTCTTTCATACTGCATATCCACCAGCTGCTTGATTACCTCATCACGGTCCTTACGCATTCCCGGGCGCAGTGAAAGAAGGAGTGTTTTGTAATCCTCAGGGTCGCCCAAGCCGTATATGCAGCTTACCGAGGCAACAACAATAACATCACGCCTTTCAAAAAGTGCCGATGTGGCACTGTGGCGCAGCTTGTCAATTTCATCATTTATCTGTGCGTCTTTTTCAATATAAGTGTCGCTTGAGGCAATATACGCCTCAGGCTGATAATAGTCATAATAGCTTACAAAGTATTCCACCGCATTTTCGGGAAAAAACTCCTTAAATTCATTACAAAGCTGAGCTGCAAGAATTTTATTGTGTGCAAGCACAAGCGTGGGCTTATTCACCCGTGCAATGGTATTGGCAACGGTAAAGGTTTTGCCGCTTCCCGTAACGCCCAGAAGTGTCTGCGCCCTTTCGCCCCGCTTTATTCCCTGCACAAGGCTTTCTATTGCCTGCGGCTGGTCGCCTGTGGGTTTATAATCAGATACAAGCTTAAAATTCATATCATTGCCCTCCTTTGTACGCATCATATTATTATACGCCAAAAAATAAAATTTTTCAACTGTTTTGCATATTTATTTACGGCTTGTCATATATTCATTCTGTAAGGAGGATGAACCTATGGAAATAAATATAAAAAACGAGAAGCTGCCTGTTTGCAGTACGGTGTGTAATCTGAAAAACAACTTTTCAACCGAGTGCGATGTTATCGTTCCCGATGCAAAGCCTGATATATCACGGATATTGCAGGTAAGCGCACGGGCGAGGATAACGGGCTGCGAAACGCAGACTGACCGTGTAATTCTTTCGGGAACGGTCTTTTTCAACATAATTTATTTAGCTGATAACGAGGAAAAAAGCGTTAAATCCATTGACGCCTCCTGTGCTTTTTCTAATCTTTTCCAGGGAAGCGGCATTCGGGAGGATATGCTCACAATTTCAGATATTGATGTAAGCGAGGTAAACTACCGTCTTGCGAACTGCCGCAAGCTTACAGTTAAAGGCGTTCTTTTGGGTTGTGTAAGCGTATATTCATCTGCGGATATAAGCTTTATTTCCGAAATCGAAGGTGCCTGCACAAAATCGGAGGCTTTTTCCTCCACCGTTATCTGTGCCCATTCAGAAGGCGGAGCAAGCGTGTCAGACAGCTTTGAGCTTTCCCAAAGCAAATGCGAAATTAAAGAAATACTTAATTCGGAAGCAAGAATTTCCGACAGTGATATTAAAATAATAGATGACAAAGCCATAATCAAAGGAACGGTTTGCGTTACAACACTTTACACAAGCGAACGAGGGCTTGACTTTGTTGAATCCGAGCTTCCCTTTGCCCATGTTCTTGATGCAGAGGGGCTTCGCAATGATATGTCAACAAGCTTTGACGCAAAGCTGACGGATATAACCGCAAACGCCGCCCCCGACGCCAACGGGGAAATCCGTGTTTTAAATATAAACGCCGATATTTTCTTCAGGGTAACGGCACGCAAAACGGTAAGCTTAAGCTGCATTACAGACGCCTATATGCCCAGGGCAAATCTCCGGCTTGAAAAGAAGCGCCTAAGTGTATCGGGCATTGAAAGCACACTGCATAATGAGGCGGATATAAGAGAATCCATCACCCTGCCCGATTCACTTCCACCCATAGACACCGTTTACAAAATAATTGCACGCCCCTTTTGTGAAAAAAATGAGATTGCAAGAGATAAGCTTAGCATAAGCGGCTACAGTGAGATTTATATTTTATATTTCAGCACAGATGAGCTTTCCCCTGTTTACAGTTATAAGACAAACATTGATTTTTCCCTTATGTCCGATTGTACCGACTGTACGCTTGTTCCCGTTTCCGAATGCAAAATGCGCAATGTTTCCTTTGTCATAAAGGGAGAGCGTGAAATTGAAGTGCGAAGTGCAATTGACATTTCCACCCGTTGCATGCGTGAAATCACGGCAGAGGTTGTCACAGAGGCAAAAGAGGGTGAATACGCCCCCGTAAAGCGGCCTTCAATTATTCTTTCCTTCATGCCTTATGACACAAGCCTGTGGGAAACGGCAAAAGAGTACAATATTTCCCAAGAGGATATTCTGCGCGCCAATGCCCTTGAAAGCGAGAGCGATATAAAATCCGGCTGTGCTCTTATTATTCCCAAGTAAAAAATTTATTGCAAGATTCCCCCCGATAATGTATAATTAAGGTATGTTATCGGAGGGAGTTTTTTTATGTCGCTTAAGATAATCCGCGGCCGCGCAGGAAGCGGCAAAACTACATATATGCTTAACGATATGCAGGAAAGCTCAGGGGCAATTTATATTGTTCCGGAGCAGTACTCGTTTTCAGCCGAAAAAAAGCTTGTGGAGAAATTCGGCGTAAGCGGTCTGGGGAATCCTCAGGTGCTGAGCTTTGCCCGTCTTGCTGAAATTATTTTTTCAAAATACGGCTCTGTGCGCTTTATTGCAGATAATGCGTCATATGAAATGCTTGTAAGCTATTGTGCCAATTCCATCAGTTCCGAAAATTTCAGGCTTTTTGACGGGCTTGTTAAAAAAAGCGAGCTGAAGGACGCCGCATCAAGTCTTATCACCACATTTAAAAGGTATTCCGTAAGCGTACAGGCTCTTGAAAACGCCGCAAAAGAGGTTGATGATGTTCTCCTTTCAAAAAAACTTTCAGACTCCGCCGTTATTTACAGGGAATATAACAAAAAGCTCAGGGAGGCAGGCATACATGATTTTCAGGACAAGCTTTCCGTACTTTCAAATATGCTTGCTGATGATTCATGTGACTTTTTTCATTCCCGCACCGTTTATATAGACCAATTTACCGATTTTGACCCCTGCGAGCTTGAGCTTATAAAAATGATAATGAAGCGTGCCGACCGTGTTCTTGTTGCACTGTGCCTTGATGAAGGCGCACCCTTTAATACAGTTTTGAGAACATATAAGTCTCTCATGAGGGCGGCTAAGGAGGCAGGGATTAAAATTGAGCCGGAGGAAATTACAGGCCGCTGCCTTGCGCCGCCATTGCTCCGTCATATTGAAGCCCAGTTCTTCGCTCCTGATCCAATAAGCCTTTCAGGAACTGACGGCAGTGTAAGCGTGCACTGTTCGGAAACACGCATTTCCCAGATTCACTATGTTGCCCGTGAAATCTGCCGTGCAGTTCGTGAAAACAATTTAAGATACCGTGACATATCAGTGGTTGCCCGTGATATTGAAAGTTGCAAATCACTTATTGACAGAATTTTCCCCTTTTACGATATTCCTGTGTTTATTGACAGAAAAATTGCACTTTCAGCTCACTGCGTAACAGCATTCATTACGGCAGTGCTTGATATAATGCTTGGGGGCTTTCAATACGAAAGCGTTTTCACCTATGCCAAAAGTCCCTTTTCGCCCATTTGTATTCAGGATGCCGACAAGCTTGAAAGCTATTGCCTTGCCGCAGGAATACGCCCCAGTTCATGGAAAAGGCCATTTTGCCATACCCCCGGCGCATATAAAAAGGAAAATGATATGCGGCGCAATACCTGGGATTTGGATTATATAAACGCACTTCGGGAAAGTATAGCTTCCCCGTTGGAGAAGCTTTCAAAGGAGCTTGACAAGGCTTTGTGTGCAAAGGATTTTGTTCAAAGTCTGTTTGATTTTTTTGAAAGCATAAATCTTGAAAGCAAAATAAAAACCCGTGCTCTTGCTCTTGAAGAGGCTGGGGAAAATTTAAGTGCAATGCAGACCATGCAGGTTTATAATCTCCTGGTGGATATTTTTTCCGATATATGCAATATCCTGGGGGAAGCACCTCTTTCCCTGAGAGAGTTTTACCTGACTGTCCGTGCGGGGCTTGACAGTGTTGAAATAGGAACAATTCCCGTTTCTGTTGACTGTGTTACCGTGGGCAGTATTGACAGAATAAAGGGCCATGGGGCAAAGCATGTATTTTTAATTGATGTCAACAGTTCTGTTTTCCCTGCGGAACAAAAGAGCCAAGGGCTTTTTTCCGATGATGATAAGCGTATTCTTTCAAAGTTTGGGATAGAGCTTCCCCCTGCGGCGTTTGAAAAAATGCAGAGCGAGGAGCTTTTGGTTTATGATGCCCTGACCTGTGCAACCCACACTCTTACACTGTGCTATCCCCTTTCCGATTCAGGCTCAAATGCGCTTATGCCTTCATCAATTATCACAACAGTAATGCAAATATTGCCTGATATTTCCTTTACAAGCGATATTACGGATGAAAAAGACACCCTTGATATGATTTCAACAAAGAAGGCAACCTTTGACCTTTTGATTCCCCATTTAAGGGAGTATCTTCTTTACGGAAAGAAGCTTTCTGCGGAGCTTTGCGGTGCCGCACACTATTTTATGAATGACGATGAATTTGCGCCCCTTATGAAAAACGCCATAAAAATGATTTACTATAAAAACGATACTGCCGTTATAGATAAGGAGCTTATGGAAAAATTCATTTCAGATAATATGAAAACAAGTGTTTCAAAGCTTGAAACATATAATAAATGCCCCTTCTCCTTCTTTGCAAAATATCTGCTTAAGCTTGAGCCAAGGCAGACATATGAAATAAATGTCAGTGACAGTGGCTCGTTTCTCCATGACTTTCTCGAAGATTTTTCTGATTTTATCGCATCGCAAAAAGGAACTGACGGCAGTACACTTTCCTGGGGAACGATTGATGACGAATTTATTGAAATGTACACGCCGCAAATTCTCTCCCGTGTTTTGGCAGGCGTTAACGAATCGATGCTTCAGGTTCCCAGAATAAAGGCACTTTTTGAACGGCTGAAGAGAACGGCAGTGCAATGTGTTTACACTGTCCGCCGTCACATTAAAAACAGTGATTTCATCCCCCTGGGCTATGAAATAAGCTTTGATGATGACGGCATGTTTAAGCCTATTACAATAAAGCTTGAAGACGGGAAAAAAGTTACCCTTCGGGGAAGAATTGACCGTGCAGATGTGCTTAATCTTACAATGCCGGATTCCACCACGGGCAAATTTGCAAGAATTGTGGACTATAAAAGCGGTGATAAGCATTTGGTGCTTTCCGATGTGTACAACGGGCTTCAGCTCCAGCTTTTTGTTTATCTTTCCAACATATGCGAAAACGGCTATTCCCCTGCAGGCATACTTTACTGCAATCTTTCCGACCCGATTATAAAGGTTGATTCATCACTTTCAGACGGTGAAATTTCAGCCCTTCGGGAAGCCAACAGAAAAATGAACGGAATAGTTCTTTCCGAAAACGATATGACGCTTCACATGGGTGGAGAGCAAATCATTGCCACAGGTGTAAAAAACAAGAACAAAGACAGACTCAGCACAAAGGACTTTAACAGAATGTTTTGCCACATAAGGCGTGTTGTAAAAAACACCGCAGAAAAAATATACAGCGGCTCGTTCCCCATAAGCTGCACCGAGAACGCTTGTGCATGGTGTGAATTTTCAAGCATGTGCTCCTATGACAGTGCCTTTTCAGGCTGCTCTGTGCGGGAGATACCCAAATATAAAGACGAAGATATACTGTTAATGCTGGAGGAGGAATACCCGGATGAATTGGACTAAAGACCAGGAAAACGCCGTATATGCAAGCCCTGCACAGTTGGTGGTTTCCGCCGGAGCAGGAAGCGGAAAAACACAGGTTCTCACCGCAAGAATAATTGAAAGAATAAAGGCTGAGGAAAAGCCCGTTTCCGTTGACAAGCTATTGATTGTTACCTTTACCAAGGCGGCGGCGGCGGAAATGCGTGAAAGAATAGGGCGGGAGCTTAGAAAGGCCGCTGCATGCGAAAAGGATTCACAAAAACGAGAATACCTTTCACGCCAGCTTGCTCTTTTGGGAAGTGCCCGGATTTGTACCATTGATTCGTTTTGTTATGATGTAATACGCCGCAATTTCTTCAAGGCAAACCTTCCCTCCGATATTAAAATAGGTGAAGCGGGAGAGCTTACGCTTCTTAAGCTTTCGGCACTGGAAGAAACGGTTGACGCCTTCTATTGCGCCCTTGAAAAAAGTAAGGGGGTAAAGCTTTCCGAAGAAGATGAAGCTCTTGCAACAATTTTTGAGAACGCTTTTCCCAATGAGGCAGAGCGAGGAAAAATCCTGGAGGGCTTTGATATTTTAACACAATCCTGCAGCTCCGATAAAAGAGATGCTGAGTTTACCGATTCTCCCGAAGGTGCAGGGGATTACACCCATATGCTTTTAGCGGTGCACAAGGCTTCAATGGCGGCGGCATATCCCCATAAATGGCTTTGTGAAGCCTCATCACGGTATGATGATTTTACAGAATATGAAAACACCTTCTTTGGCAAATATGCCTTTGAAAAATGCAAAAGCGTATTATCCACTGCAAAAGCCGCCTTTCGGGAAATCACGGATTTCTCCGCATTAAATAATATTGGTTATGAGACTTACGGCGGAAAAATGCTTGAAATTATTTCCTCTTTATGTGCCTGCAAGGATATTGATAGCTTAAGAACGGCATATAAGCTTTCAGTATTTCCCAGAATGCCGGTAAAAAAGCGGGGCTGTGATGAAAATATTGCCACTTCCCTTAAAGAATCCATCAAAAAAGAAAGAAGTGCAATTACAAGCACCCTTGATCAGCTGCTGGAATTTTCCGTTGAAAAAAGCGTTGAGGCAGGGCAGTATACGGCGCTTCCCATAAAAGCACTGTGCATGGGTGCTCTTCTTCTTGATAAAATTTATCTGGAAAAAATGCTTGCACGGAAAATAATAGATTTCCCTGCCTGTGAGCATATTGCACTTACCATTATATCCCCTGACGGGGAGGCTCTGTCCGATGTGGGAGAGTCTATAAAAAACAGCTTTGACGAAATTTATATAGACGAGGTTCAGGACTCAAACGCTCTTCAGGATAAGCTTTTTTCTCTTATCTCAAAGAAACGCTCCTTCATGGTTGGAGATGTAAAGCAGAGTATATACGGCTTCAGAAATGCCGACCCCTCAATTTTTATGGAAAAGTGCAATCAGTCCTCCTTTGATGAGAATGCCCAAAGGCGCAAAATATTTTTATCGAAGAATTTCCGTTCAAGGAAAAGCGTTATAGACGCCGTTAATTCCGTGTTTGATGTTATTATGACAAAGGAAGTCTGCGGATTTGATTACATGGGCGAGCATCGCCTTGACTTCGGTGCCACCTTTATTCCCTTGGGCGATAATGAAAAGAAATGTGAAATTGGTCTTATTGAAGCACAGGGAAAAACCGCTGACCGGGCAGTTAACGAAGGTGAATTTATTGCAAAAAAAATAGAAGAAATTATAAGCGACGAGCTTGTCTGGGATAAGGACAGCGGCGAAATGCGCCCTGCCCGTTACAGTGATATTACAATACTTATCCGTAATGCCAATAAAGCAGGCTCATACTACGAAGCGGCGCTTACAAATCACAATATACCGTGCTTTTTTGACGGCGGCGATGCACTTTATGAAACAAGCGAGGTTACACAAATTCTGGAAATCCTGAAGCTTATTGATAATGCCGACTGTGACATTCCCTTGGCGTGCGCTCTCAGAAGCCCCATGTTTCTTTTTGACGAAAATGAGCTTTTGACTATTCGTAGCGCATCCGACAAAAGCTTTCATGAATCGTTTTTCGGTATATGTAACAATGAATATAAGGTTGAACGCTCACTTTACAGAAAGTGCAAAAGCTTTTCCGAAATCCTGGATAAATGGCGCAGTATTGCAGGCTTTTTAAGTGTTGACAAGCTCATAAGGCGCATTTATAACGATACCAATATATATACAACCGCCCTATCCTTCCCTGACGGCGGCGCACGGCGTTTTAACCTTGATTTGCTTTTGGAAAAGGCGGAGGAGTATGAACGCTCCGGCTACAGTGGTCTGTTTAATTTCATAACCTTTGTGGAAAAGGTCAAGCGAACAAAGGATTCGGCACAGACTGCAAAAGCAATAAACGAAAAAATGAATGTTGTCAGGATTATGAGCATTCATAAATCAAAGGGGCTTGAATTTCCCATTGTGTTCGTTGCCGCTTGTTCCAAAAGCTTTTACGGCAATTTCACCGCCCCCGGAGGTCTTATTATAGCAAACGATACCCTTGCCATGAATGTAATAAATCCCGTAAAGCGGTTTAAGCATTCCTCACCTATGCGTGCTGTACTGTCGTCTATACAACGGCAGAACACCCTGGAGGAGGAAATGCGGATTTTATATGTTGCTCTTACACGGGCAAGAGAAAGGCTTTTTGCCGTAGGAACAGTAAAGAATTATGAGGAATTTGAGGGGCTTGCCTCAAGCTTTAAGAAAAACCCTGACGCCAATGAGATAACAGGGGCAAAAGCATATCTTGACCTTTTGGCAATGTCCTTTAGCTCCTCGCAGGAGGACAAATGGAAGGTGGAATTTCACAGTCCGCAGCCTGCCACCGCAGATGACACTGAAACTACTTTCGGGGAGCTTGCCTTTGAGGAAAATGCCGAAGTAAGCAATATTTTAAATTTTAAATACCCCTTTGCTTCATCGGTAAATATTCCCAACAAGGCTTCTGTTTCCATGCTTAAATCACTTGACATTGATGTTTCTTCGCAGGGTGACGGCACAATAAATCCCATAAACAAATATTCCTGCAGAAAAATCAGCTTGAAAAAGCTTGCCTCTTCTCAGCAGACCCACGGTGCCTTCTACGGCACTGTTCACCATAAAATGCTTGAGTATATCAGCTTTGACGGCAGTGACTCTCTCACCCAGCGCAAAGCACTGTTTGACAGGGGCATTTTAACAAAGGAGGAGTATGAAACCGTAAATGATGAAATCATAGACGCTTTTTTAAGCTCTCCTCTTGCAGAAAAAATGAAGAAAGCACCAAAGCTTTTCCGTGAAGAGCCTTTTGTAATTTTCATAAGTGCCGCACAGCTTGGAGAAGAATTCCCCCCCGATGAAAAAATATGTGTGCAGGGAATTATTGACTGCTATTTTGAAAATGACGACGGCACCATTACCCTTGTGGATTATAAGACGGATGTCTATGATAATCCGCAAGATATTGCACAGAGGTATAAAAAGCAAATATATTATTACGAAAAGGCTTTGAAGATGAAATATCGTGATACTGAAATAAAAAAATATCTTTACTTACTCCATAAAAATGATATAATAGAATTGTAAAGAGATATTTTTCCCACTTTAAGAAAGGAATGATATTATGGCAGCTAATTCGGGAAAGTCAAGTAAGAAATTAAACGATGAAGACCTTGACAGAATTGTTGATGGAAAATACAGCGGAGAACCTGCAAGAACAACTGTAAGAAAAAAGAAAAAGAAAAGCTCCAAGGCCGCACTTTCCGTTCTTATAGTAATTTTAAGTTTTATCTTGGTTTTTGCTTTATTCTTTTTCGGTACATATGTTGTTTTAACATCTTTTTCAACTGACGGGCAGACAAATGAGGTGCCTGAAGTTCAGGAGACTCTGGAAGATAAAGACAATGAGGCCGATGACGAGAAAACCCATTTTGACGGGAATGACTCTGATATAATTGATTACGATTCCCTGGGCACCGGCGAAGAAGATAAAGATACGGCAACGCTTAAGCGCCCCGGAACTCAGTCGTCCTCCAAAGAAACCAATCAGAACATCAACTTCTATGATGACGAGGAAGAGGATGACAAGAATGACAAGAATTCATCAAATAAAAATACCTCTGATTCAGACAGGGAGGCTTCAAACAAGGGCACTGCTTCATCTAATAAAAATACACAGGCCACAGACAAAAATACCTCTGCAACAGGGGGCAATTCCTCTGCTTCTCATAAAGATACATCCGATTCAGGCTCCGGCGGCGGAGATAACGAGGCGGCTTTCGTTTTTGATTAAGAAGGAGGTTGTTTTATGAAAGAAAACGGTGCTGACAAATTGTTCAAACGAATGACAGATCGTGAGTATTCCGAAATGGCAGACATTCCTGAAGATAAGCTCTATGAAGAGCTTGATGACGAAGAAGCTCTTGTAGATGAAGAAAAGGACAAGGATTATTACAAAAACAGAATTGCAAAAGGCTACGGGCTTATTTAAAAAGGCTTGTACCGCCGAAGGGGAAAACTTACTCTTGGGTCTGCGGAAAAAGTTGTGTAAGCAATATCTGACAACACTCGACAAGGCGAAAATTACAGGTATAAGCTTAATATAATCTGTCAATAATAACTATT
>JAXJXW010000166.1:0-9462 GCA_036307325.1 Clostridia bacterium | reverse complement strand
CTTCTATAACGGTGTCCTTCCATTCGTCAAATTTATCGGGGTCATGAATTATATAATTGTGCGGTGCATCTGCATAGCTTTCCCTGCACCCTTCATAGTACGAATTTAAGTATGCACTGCTTGGCTTAATGCATTCCATAGTTATTATCATTCCTTTTAAATCTTATTCACTGTATGCCGAATCGCAATATATACACCTGTATACTCTTTTATCCTTATCTGCCAGTCTGAATATATGGCGTATATCCTGCTCAACGGAGGTTATACAACGGGGGTTTTTGCATTTTAAAATATCGTTAATTTTTTCGGGAAGCTCAATGTGCTTTTTTTCGCTAACTACTCCGTTTTTAACAATATCAACGGTAATATTAGGGCTGATATACCCCAAAACATCAAAGTTAATATCAATATCGCAGTCAATTTTTATTATATCCTTCTTCCCCATTTTGTTACTGGGAACATTTTTAAGGAGAGCCACTGTACAGTCAAGCTTGTCAAGGGCAAGTAAATCATATATCTGCATTGCCTTTCCCTTGTCGATGTGGTCTATTACAATTCCGTTATTTACTGAATCAACACGCATATCACTTTACCTCCAAAAGCTTAAGAATAAGCGCCATTCTTATAAATTTGCCATATTTCGCCTGTTTGAAATAGCACGCACGGGGGTCTTGGTCAACTGATGTTGAAATTTCATTCACCCTTGGGAGAGGATGCAAAATAATTAAATCTTTTTTTGCATTTTCAAGCTTTTCAGGTGTGAGGATATAGCTGTCCTTTAATCTTACATAGTCTTCTTCATTGAAAAATCTTTCCTTTTGAACACGGGTCATGTATAAAATATCCAGCTTATCAATAACACTGTCCAAGGAAACGGTCTGTTCATATTCAATATTTTTAGCCTTAATATGCTCTTCCTTAACATAGCGGGGAAGCTTCAGCTCCTGAGGAGAAATAAGTACAAATTTTATATTTTTATACCTTGACATTGCCGCAATGAGCGAATGCACTGTTCTTCCGAATTTAAGGTCACCGCATAAGCCAATTGTAAGATTGTCAAGCCTGCCTTTTTCTTTTTGAATTGTGAGAATGTCAGTAAGTGTTTGCGTGGGATGATTGTGTCCGCCGTCACCTGCATTTATAATGGGAATTTCACTTTTTGCAGATGCCACAAGGGGCGCTCCTTCTTTAGGGTGACGCATAGCGATAATATCGGCATACCCTCCCACAACGGCAATCGTATCGGAAACGCTTTCGCCTTTTGCGGCCGAGCTTGAATTAGCCTCGGAAAAGCCTAAAACATTGCCGCCCAGCTCCATCATAGCCGCTTCAAAGGAAAGTCTTGTTCTTGTTGAAGGCTCAAAAAAGAGCGTTGCCAGCTTCTTATACTTGCATTTTTCTCTGTATTTGTCAGGATTTTCGATTATATCGGTGGCAATGGAAATAAGCTCGTCAATTTCACTTATGGATAAATCAAGAATATCTATAAGATGTTTCATTCTTTTGCTCCTATCCAGCTTTCATCGGAAGGATTGTTTCTGAAGGTAATCAATCTTTCTATATCAGCTTTTTCAATGTAGTTTTCCTCTGCCGCTACGGAGGCTATAACATCAAAATTTGTAAGGCTCACATTTTTAACATTTGCCTCTTCAAGTCTTTTAATTCCTTTTTCCATTCCGTAGGTGAAAATACTTACTATGCCTAAAACCTCAGCCCCTGCCTGTCTTAAAACATCAACAACCTCAAGCACGCTTCCTCCGGTTGAAATAAGGTCCTCCACAACAACAACCTTCTGCCCCTTTTCAAGTTTTCCTTCAATCTGATTTCCTCTGCCGTGGTCTTTTGCGCCTGAACGCACATATCCCATGGGAAGGTCAAGAATATGGGCAGTTATAGCTGCGTGTGCAATACCTGCCGTTGAAGTTCCCATTAAAACCTCAGCCTGGGGGTATTCTCTTTTTATAACCTCTGCGAGAGCATTTTCAACATCTGTACGCACCTTAGGTGCAGTAAGTGTTAATCTGTTATCACAGTAAACGGGGCTTTTAATTCCGCTTGCCCATGTAAAAGGCTCATCAGGGCGGAAGAAAACCGCCTTAACCTCAAGTAAATCCTTTGCTATTTTTCTCTGAATATCCTGCATAATTATCCGCCTTTCTTTTTAGCCTATAAATTCTTTTACACATCTTCTGTATGATGCAACAGGGTCATCACTTTGCGTAATGGGTCTGCCAACTACAATATAGTCAGCTCCAAGCTCTTTAGCCTTTTCAGGTGTTGTTACACGAACCTGGTCTCCCTTATCACCATCTGCAAATCTTACGCCCGGTGTAATTGTAAGGAAGCTTTTTCCGCATTTTTCATGTACCTTACCTGCCTCAAGAGGTGAGCAAACAACGCCGTCAAGCCCTGCTTTTTCA
Organism: Clostridia bacterium; assembly: GCA_036307325.1. Classification (GTDB taxonomy): domain Bacteria; phylum Bacillota; class Clostridia; order UMGS1883; family UMGS1883; genus UMGS1883. Next base: position 7,042 of record JAXJXW010000166.1, on the reverse strand, counting down.
GCATTTTGAGCGTAGTGAATTACAACATCTTCAATGGGCTTTTCAATTAAGAGGTCCTTTTCCATAGCCTCCTGCCCTGTTGAAGTAAGCTGCGTTACGGCAATAAGAAGCGGCCGTGTTCCGTCTTCACGGGTAAGTCCTTTTATTGCGGCTTCCATCATTGCCACTGTACCACCGGCATGGAGATTGCACATATCAACATCAAGAGATGAAAGTACACGCATAGCCTTCATTACAGTATTTGGAATATCGTGAAGCTTTAAATCAAGAAAGATTTTATGGCCTCTCTTTTTAATTTCTTTTACAATTTCCGGACCTGCCGCATAAAAAAGCTCCATACCGATTTTAAGATACGGCTTCTCCTCTTTAAAGTTATCGAGAAATGAAAGAGTTTCCTCTTTGCCTGCAAAATCACATGCTATAATTACATCCTTACCCATTATGTGCGCCTCCTATTATATCTTTTAATGAATTTATTTTATATTTTTGAGCTGTTTGCGGCAGTGCTTCAATTATTTCTTTGGCAATATAGGGATTTACAAGATTTGCCGCCCCTATTTGCACTGCAGAAGCCCCCGCAAGCATCATTTCCAAAACATTTTCCGCGCTTGAAACACCGCCCATTCCGATAATTGGAATTTTAACTGCTTCATACACCTGGTAAACCATTCTTACGGCAACGGGGAAAATTGCAGACCCTGAAAAACCGCCCATTTTATTTTTGATTACGCATTTTTTTGTTTTTAAATCAATTCTCATTCCAAGAAGAGTATTGATAAGACTTATACCGTCAGCTCCTGCCGCTTCACAAGCCCTTGCTATTTCTGTTATGTCTGTTACATTGGGGCTAAGCTTTATAAACACGGGCTTTTTAACAACATTTTTTACTGCCTTTGTTACCTCATACGCCATTTTCGGGTCTGTACCAAAGCTCATGCCTCCATTGTGAACATTTGGGCAGCTTATATTTACCTCAATTATTCCAACCTGTTCTTCTTTGTCAAGTATTTCAGAAACCTTTGTATATTCCTCTATGGAAAATCCGCCAACATTTGCAATCACTTTTTTATTAAAGCATTTCTTAAGCTTCGGAAGCTCCTCCTTCACAACCGCCTCAACACCGGGATTCTGCAGACCGACACTGTTTATCATTCCACCCTCACATTCAGCAATTCTCGGTGTGGGATTTCCAAATCTCTCCTCAAGTGTTGTTCCCTTGAAGGAAAAGGAACCAAGTACATTTATATCGTAAAGACTGGCAAACTCATACCCGTACCCGAAGGTTCCGCTTGCAGGGATAATGGGATTATCAAGCTCCAGCCCGCACAAATTAACCTTTAAGTCTACCATATAATTTCCTCCTTTGTAAGAACGGGACCGTCTTTGCAAATTCTCTTATTTTTATATTTTGTTTTGCAGGAGCATCCCATGCATGCACCAAATCCGCAGCCCATTCTTTCTTCAAAGCTGAACTGCCCTTCGGTATTTGTTTTATCATAAACGGCTTTCAGCATAGGTTCAGGGCCGCAGGTATAAAAATAAGTATAATTTATATTGTCAATCACATCTGTAACGAAGCCCTTTTCGCCGTATGTACCGTCTGCCGTTGCAACAAACACCCGTGCACCGAGCTTTTTGAACTCCTCCTCATAAAAAACATCCTCTGCACTGTTAAAGCCAAGTACAACTGTGGGCTTTTTACCCATTTCAACAAGACATTTGCAAAGCTTGTACATGGGAGGAACACCTACTCCCCCGCCCAACAGAAGGGGCATATCTCCGCTTTCATCTAAGGAATACCCGTTTCCGAGACCCGTAAGAATATCAAGACCTTCGCCCGACTTCATTTTACTCATTGCCTCTGTTCCGCCGCCCACAATTTTGTATATAAGCGTAAGCGTTTCACTGTCGTAATCGCAAACGGAAATCGGTCTTCTTAAAAAGAAGCCTTCAACCTTTATATTCACAAATTGCCCCGAAGCCGTTATTTCTTCTGTATTTCCCGCAAGCACCATTCTCATAACATCTTTTGCAATTTTCTCATTTTCTTTTATGATGAAAATTTCCTGTTTCATATGTATTATCAATCCTTTCGCCATAACATAAGTGAAGGTTCAATCCACACAGGCCTTCCTCCTGATACGGTCAACAAACATTTTCCAAAAACCTTCATTCCTTCAAAGGGAGTGCTCTTTCCCATTGAAATAAACTCACTGGGATTTATGTTATATTCATCCTCTATATTCCAAATTGAAAAATCATTTTCCGTATTTAAACCAAACCTCGCGGCGGCATTTAAGCAAAGTAAATCAACAAGCTTTTCAATTGTGATAATATTACTTTTAACAAGCCCTGTGTAAAGCACGGAAAAAGCCGTTTCAATTCCTGTCACACCCATGAGACTATCCTTTAATCCCCGTGATTTTTCTTCAAGACTGTGAGGTGCATGGTCAGTTGCAATCATATCAACAGTACCGTCAAGAAGCCCCTCTGTAAGTGCCTGTCTGTCAGATGCTCCCCTTAGCGGAGGATTCATTTTAAATCTTCCGTGTTCCTGAAGCATACTGTCATCAAGCAAAAGATAATGGGGTGCGGTTTCGCATGTAACATCTACTCCGCTTTTTTTCGCATCTCGTATTATCTCAACGCTTTCCTTTGTGGATATATGGCACACATGGTAGCTGCAACCCGTTTTTTCAGCAAGCTTTAAATCACGCTCAATTTGCTTCCATTCGCTTGCATTGCATATGCCCCTGTGCCCGTTTTTTGCCGCATATTCACAGTCGTTAATATATCCGCCCTTTAAAAGAGAATTATCTTCGCAGTGTGCAACAATTATTTTACCTAAAGCCTTGGCAGTTCTCATTGCTTCCTCCATAAGAGCTTCACTCTGAACCCCTCTGCCGTCATCGGAAAAGCCTTTCACAAAGGGTGCCATACCACGCATGTCCGAAAGAGCCTCACCCTTTTCGCCTATGGTTATTGCACCGTAGGGATATACATTTATTGCCCCGTCACGCTTTATAATATCAAGCTGAACATTAAGATTTTCCAAACTGTCAGGCACGGGATTTAAGTTCGGCATTGAAAAAACATGGGTATATCCCCCATGGGCAGCGGCGCGTGTTCCTGAAAAAATTGTTTCTTTATAAGAAAAACCCGGCTCACGCAAATGCACATGTACATCAACGAAACCGGGAAAAATAAAACAATTATCAATAATCGGCATAACCTTGTCAATTAAGCCGAGAGAAGCTTCAGTTTGAGAATTCAATACATTTTTTATCATATTAAGCTTTTCTTTACTGCACGCATAACTCATGATAAACACTCCTAAAAAAATCTGCCTTGTCGGCAGATTTGCAGCACAAATAATACACACCTATCCGTGTGATTTGGTTGTTACATCTTGCCGACATCTCAGTATCGAATTAAAGACTGTAAATATTATATATCATAGACAGTGATAAGTCAACATATTTTTATGTCTACACACTGTAATTTCAGTTCATTTCATCCAGCTTTGTTGACGCCTCTTCCCACTGAACCATCAATTCCTCCTGATGCGCTTCCTTTTCCTCAAGAACCCTGCTCAGCTCAGTTATTTTCTCAAAATCACTTCCTGCTGAATTTAATTCTTCATGAAGCATTTTTATTTCTTCTTCACATTCCGAAATACTTTTTTCAAGGCGTTTTACCATGTTTTCAAGCTTACGCAGTGCGCTTTGTCTTTCCTTTTGCTTCTGATATTCGTTAGGCTCTTTTTTCGGTTTGTCACCGCCGGGCGTGCTTTGCACACTGTTTGCCTTCCTTGCACTGTATTCGTCATAATTCATGCAGTAAGTGTTTATTGTTCCGTTTTCAAACGCAAGAATTTTATCCGCCATTTTGTTTATTAAATATCTGTCATGGCTTATTATAAAAACCGTTCCGTCAAAATCTGAAATTGCACCTTCAAGAGCCTCCTTTGAGCGTATATCAAGATGGTTTGTAGGCTCGTCAAGAAGAAGAAAATTCGCCCCCTGAAGCATAATTTCCAGAAGCGAAAGCCGTGCTTTTTCGCCGCCCGAAAGCGAAGCTACGCTTTTAAAAACATCATCGCCGCAGAATAAGAATGCCGCAAGGGCGTTTCTTATTTGCGTTCTGTCCATTTTCGGATAATTATCCCAAAGCTCTCCTTCAACATCTTTATCATCTGAAAGTGCGCTTCTGTCCTGGTCATAAAAGGCGCAGTCAACATTACTGCCAAGCCTTATATTTTCACTGTTTTCGGCGGCATTTTTAAGCATGTTGTAAAGAGTTGACTTGCCGCAGCCATTAGGCCCAATCAAAAATACTCTTTCCGTTCTTTTTATTTCAAAATTAACATTTTCAAAAAGCTTCTTTCCCTCATATGCCTTTGAAAGATTTTTAACGGTCAGCACATCATTTCCGCTGCGTCTGCTTCCTTTGAAAGAAAAACGAATAGAATCCGTGTATTCCTCGGGCTTTTCAAGGCTTTCCATAAGTCTGTCAATACTTTTTTGCTTATGCTCAGCCGTTTTAATGTTGCGTTCTCTGTTCCAGCTGCGCTGCTGCTTTATAATTCCTTCTATCCGATGAATTTCCTCCATAGTGTTTTCATATTTTCTTTTTGCCGCCAGTGTAACTTGTTCCTTCTTTTTAATAAAGTCACTGTAAGAGCCTGTAAACACCATAATCTTTCTGTTCTCAAGCTCAATGGTCATGTTAGTTACACGGTCAAGAAAATATCTGTCATGGCTTATGACAATAAAAGCCTTATTGCAGCTCCGCAAAAAATCCTCAAGAAACTGCACCGAATCAATATCAAGATGATTTGTTGGCTCATCGAGAAGAAGAAAGTTTGCCTCTGAAAGAAGGGCGCGCGCAAGGGAAAGGCGTGTTTTCTGCCCGCCGGAGAGTGCGCTCATGGGAAGATTTATCTCTGTCTCAGAAAAACCAAGTCCAAGAAGCATGCTCCTTGTTCTTGCCCTGAAGGTCATTCCGTCATTTCTCAGATATTCGTTATTAAGTGCCTCCTGGCGATTTATAAGCCGAGTAGTATCTTCCCCGCCCTTTTCAAGCTGACATCTTATCTCTTCCATTTCCTTTTCAATGTCAAAAAGCCGTGAAAACACTTCTATAACATAGTCATATGCGCTGACACTGTCAAGATTGGGAGGTGTCTGCTCCATCATGCCTATTTTCAAATCATTTGAGCGAATTATTTCACCGCCGCAATCCTCCTGTGCGGCAAGGCATCTAAACAGCGTTGTTTTACCAACGCCGTTGGCGCCGATAAACCCCATTTTCGTATTATTTTCTATTTTTAATGTAACATTTTCAAAAAGGACTCTTTCGCCGTAGCTTTTTGAAACATTGTGCAGTGCCAAGAGGCTCATAAGCTCACCGAATTTCATATTATTTGCTTACAAATATATCATTTTAGAGCGTATTTCGTCAAGACTTTTTATTGATTTGTTTCTTAATTGTTAATTTTGAAAAAAAACTTTGCATATGACACACTTTTGTGTTATCATAGTAAAAGGAATTTTTTTCTTTTGGGAGAATGATTTTATGATAAATGATAAAAAAGTAATATTTTCGGGAATACAGCCTTCAAGCGATTCCATAACCCTTGGCAATTACCTTGGTGCTCTCAAGCATTGGGTTACCCTTCAGGATGAATATAGCTGCATATTCAGCGTTGTGGATATGCACGCAATAACTGTACGCCAGGAGGCGGCACGGCTCAGGAAAAACACCGTTTCCCTTCTTGCACAGTATCTTGCCTGTGGTCTTGATGCTGAAAAAAATATAATTTTTGTTCAAAGCCATGTGCCTGCTCATGCAGAGCTTGCGTGGATTCTCAACTGCTATACCCAGATGGGAGAGCTGAGCCGTATGACGCAGTTTAAGGATAAGTCACAAAAGCACCCTGAAAACATAAATGCAGGGCTTTTCACCTACCCCGTTTTAATGGCGGCAGATATTTTGCTTTATCAGGCTGACCTTGTACCTGTTGGAGTTGACCAGAAGCAGCACCTGGAGCTTACCCGTGATATTGCCCACAGGTTTAATACTCTTTACGGCGATGTGTTTACAATTCCTGATGCATATATCCCTCAGAAGGGTGCAGGTGCAAAAATAATGAGTCTTCAGAACCCCAGTGCTAAAATGTCAAAGAGTGACCCCAATCCAAACGGCTGCATAGCTCTTTTGGATTCTCCCGATGACATAGTGCGTAAAATTAAGCGTGCAGTAACCGATTCTGAGGCAGAGGTTGCTTACCGTGAGGGCAAAGACGGAATAAATAACCTTCTCACAATATATTCATCTGTTACGGGCATGAGCATTGAAGATGCCGTTAACGAATTTTCAGGCAAAGGGTACGGTGATTTTAAATCTGCCGTTGCCGAAGCCGTTGCGGAGCATCTTTCCCCCATACAGGCAAAATATAACGACTATATGAAAAACAAGGACTATCTTGAAAGCGTTTATAAAAAAGGTGCCGAGGCGGCATTTTCCGTAAGCAGGCGTACACTCAGCAAGGTTAAGAAAAAAGTTGGCTTTGTAGTTGGCTGATACGGAGGTGCTTATTTATGAAAGCTAATATATTATTTGCATTTATAATTGCATATATTGTAACATTTGTGCTGACACCCTTTGTTAAAAAGCTTGCTTTTAAAATCGGTGCGGTAGATGTTCCCCGTGACAACCGAAGGATGCACAAGCGTCCGACAGCAAGGCTTGGCGGACTTGCTATATATTTCGGATTTATGATAAGTGCGTTTTTATTTTGTGAAATAGACAAGCAGCTCGCGGGAATTATGATTGGAGCTACAATCATTGTTATACTTGGTGTATTTGATGATATTTATGCCTTAAGCGCAAAGCTTAAATTTGCTGTTCAATTTGTTGCTGCACTTTTTCCGTGTATAATGGGCGTTCAGGTTGAATTTATAAGAGTTCCTCAATTCATTTCCCCAAGCGGGTACATAGGGCTTGGTCTGCTTGCAATTCCCGTTACAATGATTTGGAT
>JAXJXW010000165.1:0-4046 GCA_036307325.1 Clostridia bacterium | reverse complement strand
GTGATGATGCTCACCGTGATGATGGTGATGACCACACTCAGGGCATATATCTTCATCCTTTTCAAGAGCTTTCAAATCATTTTCCAGGGTGTCTATGTTTTCCATAACAGAAAGAATTGCGCCTGCTTCAAGCTGATCCCAATCGGTTGAAATAATCTGGGCGTTTTCGTTAATTTCTCTGATAAGGCGTATGGTTTCTGCCAATTTATCTTCGCTTACAGATGCGGTGTGACTCAATATAATGCAGGAGGCACTTTTTACCTGGTCGTTAAAAAATTCACCAAAATTTTTCATGTACATTTTGCATTTATTGGCGTCAACAACGGTGCAATATGAATTGAGCTTTGCGCCGTCTCCGGCAGCGCCCATTACGGCACGGATAACATCACTGAGCTTGCCCACACCAGAAGGCTCAATTAAAATTCTGTCAGGTGCATATTCGGCAATAACTTTTTTAAGTGCTTCGCCAAAATCACCTACCAGGCTGCAGCAAATACAACCTGAATTCATTTCCGTTACCTCAATTCCGGCATCCTGCATAAAGCCGCCGTCAATGCCGATTTCACCGAATTCGTTTTCAATTAAAACAAGCTTTTCACCTTTATAAGCATCCTTTATGAGCTTTTTTATAAGCGTGGTTTTACCTGCGCCGAGAAAGCCTGAAAAAATATCAATTTTTGCCATTATATATACACTTCCTTAAAAACTTTTTTATTATTATAGTACTATTTGGAGAAATAGTCAACCTTTATAGCTTGACAAACTTTCTTAAAAATAGTACAATCATTAAAAATGAGAATGATTTTCAAATTCGGAGGCAAGAAATGAAAAAAATAATGTCATTTATACTTGCATCCTTGCTTGTTTTTGCAAGCGGATGTGAAAGAAATAAAGTTAATAACACGGCTGATAAAAACGCACCGATGACAGATAAGGTTAAAATTGTTGCAACGATTTTTCCGCTGTATGATATTGCTCTTCAGATTGCCGGGGATAAGGCAGAGGTTGAAATGCTCCTTCCTGTAGGGGCGGAGGTTCATTCATATGAGCCTACAAGCCGTGACATTATAAAAATCAGGGAAAGCAACTTATTTATAAATATCGGCTTAAGCGCAGACCCTTGGACAGAAGCAATAATTGATGATGTAAAGTCAGAGCATTTTAATGTAATATCCGTGGGTGAAATTGTGGGGCATGAGCATGATGATGACGATGATGATGATGACCATGACCATGATGATGACGACCATAATCATTCATTTGACGAGCATGTATGGACATCTATAGAAAATGTTGAAGAAATTGCCGAAGGGATATTCAGAAGGCTTTGTGAAATTGACCCTGAAAATACGGCTTACTACAGAGTCAATTATGAAGCGTATGAAAAGCAGCTTGAAATTTTAGATGAAAAATTTGAACGGGCGATTGAAGCATCGAGAAATAAAACTCTTGTTTTTGCCGACAGATTTCCTTTCTTATACTTTACGGAGGAATATGATTTAGATTACATTGCGGCATTTCCAGGCTGCTCCTCGGAAACGGAGCCAAGCGCCGCAACCGTTTCTCAAATTATTGATTTCGTGCGTAAAAATAATATAAAAGCCGTTTTGTACACGGAAACATCAAACGGAAAGGTTCCCGATATTATTTGTGAGGAAACAGGTGCACAAAAGCTTTTGATGCACTCGTGCCACAATGTTACAAAAAAACAGCTTGATGAAGGAATAACTTATTTGCAGCTTATGGAAAACAACCTTGAAGCCGTCAAACAAGCACTTCGGTAATTTACGGATAAAACAAAGTATAAAACTCCTCTCTTCTCAGTATATTTTTAGAAGGGAGGGGTTTTCTTTGCGAAAAATTATTTTGTTTTTAATTATAATATTAAATATATATCCTGCCCATTCTTATGCTATAAGCGCAAAAAGTGCCATAGTGATTGACAGTGCAAGCAAAAGAGTGCTTTATGAAAAAAATGCATATGAAAAACTACCTATGGCAAGTACAACGAAGATTATGACAGGGCTTTTGGCGTGTGAAAGCGGAAGACTTGAAGAAATCGTTACGGTAAGCCCCAATGCATCAGGAACGGAAGGCTCTTCGCTCTGGCTTGGAATTGGGGAAAAGATGAGTCTTGAAAACCTGACTTACGGCCTTATGCTCAGAAGCGGAAATGATGCCGCAGTTGCAATTGCAGAGCATCTTGCAGGGTGCAGTGAAGCCTTTGCGGCAATGATGACGGTGCGTGCCCGTGATATAGGTGCAATGAATACCCGTTTTCAAAATCCCAACGGACTTGATGCGGAGGGTCATTACACAACTGCCTATGACCTGGCACTTATCTCCCGTTTTGCAATGAAAAACAAGAAGTTTGCACAAATCGTTGCAACAAAAAATAAAACAATACCGTGGGAAGGCTCCAAGTGGGACAGAAGCCTTAAAAACCACAATAAAATGCTGTGGCGATATGAGGGCTGCAACGGAATAAAGACGGGATTTACAAAAAAATGCGGAAGATGCCTTGTAACAAGTGCAAAAAGGGGAGATGAACAGTATATTTGCGTTACCTTAAATGCGCCGTCAGACTGGGAGGACCATACACAAATGCTGGATGACGCCTTTGCAACTTATGAAACAAAGACGGTTTTTCCGAAAAATGCAAAGGTGACGAGCTATATATATAATAAAAAGAAGGGGAATAGAGTGCCTCTTGTGTGCAAAGAGGGATATAGCATTGCTGTGAAAGAAAACGAGAATATAACCACAAAAATTGAATATGTGGAGAATGTGAAAAATATAAAAAAGGGGGAGACAGGGGCAAAGGTACACATTTTTTTAAATAATACAGAGATTGATTGCATAGACCTGGTTTTTTCAAAGACCATAAGTAAAAATTCGTTTGTGGATAGACTTTTTAAAAGGTATTGACAAAAAATACGGTATCTGTTAAACTTATAACATAATTTGACAAAAAAGGGTAGAGGTGCGGCTTTTATCAGTATGCAGCGTTAAACGGCAATGTGTGCTGCTGAAAGGGAAAGCTGCCGAAGCCTGTAGGTGCATTGCCGTGCGTGCAGGCTGGGTCGGTGAATAATATTTGCCGAACTGTCACATTTGTGGAGAGCTATCGTGATTTTATGTTGTGCATGAGATTTGTTAAAGTCACGGTGTGCCGTGGCTTTTTTTGTTGAAAATATATTATACTTTGGAGGATGGAAAATGAAAAACAAATTTACAAAATCCGTACTTTTTGTCCTTGCAGTTATGTTGTTTGCATTTTGCCCCATTGCGGCGTTTGCAGACGGCAAAGAGGAAACAATTAAAATGGCAGGCACATTCTGGGCACTTATTCCGCCTATTATAGCAATAGGCCTTGCCCTTATTACGAAAGAGGTTTACAGCTCACTGTTTATCGGCGTTCTTGTGGGTGGTGCCTTTGTGTCAAACTTTAACCCCATAAAAACTGTGGACAATGTTATCACAGCAGGCATTTCTTCGGCAGTGGCTGACCTTGCGGGCATTTTTGTTTTCCTTGTTGTACTGGGTATTCTTGTAGCTCTTATGAACAAGGCAGGCGGAAGCGTTGCTTTCGGAGCATGGGCAAAGAAAAATATTAAAACCCGTGTGGGCGCAATTCTTGCATCATTTTTACTGGGTATTTTAATATTTATTGATGACTACTTTAACTGCCTTACGGTTGGTGCCGTTATGTCACCTGTTATGGATAGCAGAAATATATCAAAGGCAAAATTTGCATATATTATTGACTCTACGGCGGCTCCCATATGCATGATAGCTCCCATATCCTCATGGGCGGCGGCTGTTTCTGAATTTGCACCTGAGGGTCAGGGAATATCGCTGTTTATAAAGGCAATTCCCTATAACTTCTATTCAATTCTTACTCTCATTTTTGTTTTAACAATAACCCTTACAAAAATTGATTTCGGTCCAATGCGCTTGCATGAAAAAAATGCAGTGGAAAAGGGAGATTTGTATACCTGCGGCGACCATGTGGATAATAAAGAAGCAGGCCCGTCATCAAAGGG
>JAXJXW010000164.1:0-8101 GCA_036307325.1 Clostridia bacterium | reverse complement strand
ATTAAAAAATTTCACATTTCTCATTAAAATACATTATCTTATTTTCTTGCGGTCTGGACTATTTTAACATCCCCCTTGTGTTTGTTATCTATGGCGTCTGCGTTTTCCATGCTTTCTTTTCCCGAAAACAAAGAACAAGGCAAAGACTGCAACAATAATAATAAGCCCAATCATAGCAACATACACTATGGGAGAAAGGTCATTGCTTTTAACCTCGGACCACATTTCAAGCACAAGCTCATTTCTGTCTCCGAAATCCTCCATAATACCAAGACGCGCCGATTCCTCAACGCTCGGATACTGTGCCATAAGCTGACGGTGAAGGTCGTTTGTCTTTATAATTACCTTTCCATCATCTGTGTAACGGTCATCAGAGAGTGTGCCTTCAAAGAAATATGTAAGGTCATACTCATATTTTCCCTCATCCTCGCCGTAATTATCCGAAACAAGGTCATAAATTTCATCACCGGCAACAACGCTTGTATATCCAATATAATCCATGTTGTAAGCGGCAATGTCGGGGCGGCAAAGGAAATCAACAAAATCCTGTGCCAGCTCTGTATTTGCACCCTTAGGCATTACCCAGCCGTCAAACCAAACGGTGCTTCCTTCATCGGGAATAACATATTCCAGCTTTTTGCCGTCTTCTTCCTCGGCAAGGTCAAGGGCATAAACGGCGTCACCACTCCAAGCAAGGTTAGCGTCAATTTTGCCTGAAACAATGTCCGATTTACCGTTATCCACTTCAAAGCCGTAAATGTTCTTCTTCATTTCCTTCAGGCTTTTTCCAACCTTTTCAATGGTTTCGTCATCAGTTGCATTTGCAACATCATTTACAATATTCTGAAGCTGTGCGGCGTCTATCTCACCCTTGTTATATTTATCAACGGCCTCTCTAAGCTCATCGGCATGGACATAAAGCGCACCTATAACATAAGCGTCACGGGAGGTATCCTTACATGTCATGCGGTTTTTATAATCTGTATTCCAGAAGAAATCCCATGTTGTAATATCCTCATACTTTACTTTTTCCGGGTTGTATATAAAGCCAACCGTTCCCCACATATATCCAACGGCATATTCGCTCCAGCCCTTTGACTCAAACATATTGGAAATATAAGGTGAAACATATTTTTTATAGTTTTCCATTTTTGAAATGTCAAACTTTTCAAGGGCAATAGAGTTGTCACTGCCATTTTCGGTTGCAAGTATCATCTTCTGTATAATATAGTCTGACGGGCAGCAAAGGTCATAGGTTGTCTTTCCTGTTTTAAGGGTATTGAGCATTGTTTCATTTGTTTCAAAGGTGTCGTACTGAACGCGCACCTTTTTCCCTGTTCGCTCAAAATAGTCCTTCTCCCACATTTCTATGACGGATTCATCAACCACGGCTCCGTCATCATCCTTGCCCTCATTGATATAGTCCTGCCAATTATACACACGCAGAACCTGTTCCTCCGCAAAGGCTCCCGGTAAAGACCCAAAAATCAAAATTCCACACAGAATGCAGGCAATTATTTTTTTCATATGTTTTTATCCTCCTTCTCATTTTTGCTTTTGATGTTTACAATTACAAGAATCAAAAGTGCAATTAAAGTTATAACAGTTGTCAGTGCACGAAGTGACGGCGGGAGTGTTCCCTTTTTGCTTGTTACGCCGTACACATAGGTGCTGAGTGTCTGAAAAGCCGTATCACGGGTAAATGCCGTTATAATATAATCATCAAGGCTGAGCGTGATTGACAGTATAAAGCCGGAGAATATTCCCGGAACAATTTCAGGAAATATTATTGAACGCAAAGCCTTCCCCGGTGTTGCCCCCAAATCAAGGGCAGCCTCATAAATATGTGGATCCATCTGCATAAGCTTTGGGCGGACAGATAATACAACAAAGGGTATCGTCAGAACCACATGTCCAATGAGAAGGGTTATAAAATTAAACTGAAACCCGCAAAACACGAATAAAATCGTAAGGGAAAGAGCCGTAACTATCTCCGCATTCAGAACGGGAATTCTGCCTATTGCGTCCATTACAGCCTTGGTACGCCTTTTACTGTAAAAAATACCGATTGCGCCAAGCGTACCGAGAACCGTTGAAACAACAGAGGAGGAAATCGCCACTATAAAGGTGTTTGCAAAGGCGTGCATTATTTCCTTATCGTGAAACAACGCTCTGTACAAATGCAGACTAAAGCCGTTCCAATTACCGATTATGCGTGTATTTGTAAAGCTGAATATAATCAGAACGAGAATGGGCGCATACATTATAAAAAGTAAAATTCCAACATAGAACTTGCACAGAAAGGCAGTTAAAGAAAAGCTTTTGTTTTTGTTTTCCATTACCAGACGCCTCCCCTCGGATTTACATCATCATTGTCGGCGGAGAACATTCCCACCGTGATGAACACAAGCATTACAAGTGCAACCAAGCTGCCCAGGTGCCATAAGCCCTGGTCAAAATAGAGCTGAATGCTGTTACCTATAAGCGATATTTTTCTTTCGCCCATTACATCACTTATAACATAGCTGCTCATTGTGGGCATAAACACCATGCTTGCCGCAGAAAGAATCCCCGGCATAGTCATGGGAAGAATTGTCAGGAAAAATGTTTCTCTCTTATTTGCTCCCAGGTCATATGAAGCTTCAATAAGGCTCTTGTCCATCTTGAGCATTGTGGTATAAAGGGGAAGGACAACAAATGGCAGATAATTATAAACCATACCAATCATTGTTGCTATATAGGGATGCTCCCCGCCGTTAAGCCCCATAGCATAAAGAAGGTCACGGGTTGCGGCAGTGCGCAGTACAAAGTTTATCCACATGGGCATAACAAACAGCAGAACGGTTGATTTGCCAAAGCTTAGCTCCTTCTTTGCCAGGAAGTATGCAGCAGGGTAACCCAAAGCCAGGCACAGCACCGTGTTGGCAAGCCCGATTAAAATGCTTATCATAAATGTGTTTATGTTGTGGGCGTTTCCGAAAAACATTGCAAAATTATTCAGCGTGAATCTTCCGTCCTTATCGGTGAACGCATAAGCGATAATAAGCAGAAGGGGAATAACCACAAACAAAATCATAAATATCCCGTATGGAATTGCAAGGGTTTTTCTTGTAAAGAAGCTACTTCTTTTCATACTTCTTCGCCTCCGCCTTCAATGTAAGCTTAATATTCTGAGGCTTTACACTAAGACCGACGAGGTCATTCTCGTCATAAGTATATTCAGTATCAAGCACGAAATCCTCATCTTCGGAGGTTCTTATAGTAAGCTGATAATGGTCGCCCTTATATATTATGGAAACTATTTGCCCGCTTACCGTACCCGAATTGTTGTCATCAAGTATTTCAATGGCGTCAAGAGCAATTTCCGCAATTACATCGGCATCCGTAAAGTCGTACACAGTTTTGTCAGGACCTATAACATAGCCCTCCTCGTCAACGGTTGAGCCGGGAACCAGGGAGGTGATGTCGCAGTCAAATGACGCTTCGGAAATAACAACACGGTTATTTTTGTCAATATAAGCGTCATTATAAATATTGGAGGTAAGCTCTTTTTTCATGATATGAATACCGTCAGGCTCAATGGAAATTCCGTAAACCTTATCCACATCAAAGCTTCTTGTATCGGCAATAACAATTTCGCTTCTTCCCACCATCATTATATATTCATAATGAATGCCCTTAAAGATTTTGCTCACTATTTTTCCTGCGGTCATTGCGCCGTCAATATCCTCAGTTATACGCACATCCTCAGGGCGGACAACCACATCCACCTTTTCGTTAAGGGCAAATTCATCAACGCAGTCAAATACATGGTTTATAAAGCGTACCTTTTTATTGCCTGTAATCGTGCCGCTGTAAATATTGCTTTCACCGATAAAGTTGGCAACAAAGGCGTTTTCAGGCTCATTATACATTTTTTCAGGTGTACCGATTTGCTGAATCATTCCGTCTTTCATAACAACAACCGTGTCGGAAAGGGTCAGCGCCTCCTCCTGGTCATGGGTTACATAAATAAAGGTTATGCCCAGCTTTTTGTGCATTTCCTTAAGCTCAAGCTGCATATCCTTACGCATTTTAAGGTCAAGTGCACCCAAAGGCTCGTCAAGGAGCAGAATTTCAGGCTCGTTTACAATTGCACGGGCAATTGCAATTCTTTGCTGCTGACCCCCCGAAAGAGTGGATATATCACGCCACTCATATTCTTCAAGGTCTACTATTTTAAGGGCGTTTTTAACCTTAGCATCTATTTCATCACTTGTAAGACGGCGCATTTTTGAGCCGTCTTCAATTTTTTTCAATTTAAGTCCGAACGCCACATTGTCATACACATCCATATGGGGAAACAATGCATATTTCTGGAATACCGTATTTACGGGGCGTTTATATGGCGGAAGTGCGGTAATTTCCTCTCCGTTAATAAGAATCTGGCCGTTTGAAGGAAGCTCAAACCCTGCAATCATTCTCAGCGTTGTAGTTTTGCCGCAGCCGCTGGGTCCCAGAAAGGTAACAAACTCTCCCTTTTTTACACGGAGATTAAAATCATCAACAACATATGTCTGGTCAAAATGCTTTGATACATTTCTAAGTTCAATTATAGCATTTTCTGCCAATTATAAAACACCTCACCTTTATAAAAATGTAAAATCAAAATTCAATTGAGAAAACTCCATTGTATAATATACATTATACATTTGGAATATTTTGTTGTCAATCGTCAAATTACACAACTATATTTCACGGAAAAGCTTATTTTTTCAAAATTATATTGCTAAAAAGAAAAAAATGATATAAAATGGTACATATTCTAAAATGCCTTATTTTTTGTATTGCAATAGTATTGGGAGGATTTTATGTTACACACTAATTTATCTGTAAATAAAAACGGAAATCTGCAATTTGCAGGGGTTGATTGCACCTTGCTTGCAAAGGAGTATAAAACGCCCCTGTATGTATTGGATGAGGAGCGCATCCGAGAAAAATGCAGAATATATTACAACGCAATGAAAAAGTATTTCGGGGAAAAATCTGTTCCTCTTTATGCCAGCAAGGCTCTCAGCTTTAAGGAAATTTACCGCATTGTTGAAAGCGAAAACATGTGCATTGATGTTGTGTCCGGCGGTGAAATATATACTGCTGCAAGTGCAGGCTTTCCCATGGAGAGAGCGTATTTCCACGGCAACAATAAAACTGATGAAGAAATTGCCCTTGCTTTTGAAAAGGGAGTGGGGCACTTTGTAACAGACAATGCCGATGACCTTCGCGCCGTTGATAACGAAGCAAAGAAAAGGGGAATCAAGCAGCGTGTTATAATGAGAATAACCCCCGGCATAGACACCCACACATATGAGGCGATTCGCACAGGTCAGGTTGATTCAAAATTTGGTGTTCCCATTGAAACGGGACAGGCTCTTGAGCTTACAAAATTCGCCCTTTCTCTTGAGAATATTGAGCTTGAAGGCTTCCACTGCCATGTAGGTTCACTTGTTTTTGATTCTCAGACCTTCTGCGACAGTGCCGATATTATGCTGGGCTATATTGCAAAGGTTAAGGAAGAAACGGGCTTTTGTGCAAAGGTATTGAATCTCGGCGGCGGCTATGGTGTGAGATATACGGAAGCTGACCCTGAAATTGATATAGAAGCAAATATCAAGCTTGTTTCAGAGCATATCAAGGAAAAATGCGAAGCCTTCTCCATTGAAATGCCTGTAATTCTCATGGAACCCGGCAGAAGCATTGTTGCTGACGCAGGTATAACTCTTTACACCGTGGGAAGCGTTAAAACAATTAAAGGCTATAAAAGCTATGTTGCCATAGACGGCGGTATGACTGACAATCCCCGTTATGCCCTTTATAAATCAAAATATACTGCTCTCATTGCCAATAAAGCAAATGAAAAGGCTGATTTTTGTTGTACGATCGCAGGCAAATGCTGTGAAAGCGGTGACCTCATTGCTGAAAACATTATGTTGCAAAATCCCTGCAAAGGTGATATACTGGCAGTGCTGGTAACAGGTGCATACAATTACGCCATGGCTTCAAATTACAACCGTATCCCCCGCCCCCCTGTTGTTATTCTTAAAGACGGGGAGAGCAGAGTTGCACTTAAGCGCGAATCGTATGCAGATTTAACCTTGAACGATATATAAAGAAAGGGTGCCCCCTATGCTTATTAAAATAGCAGGGCTTGTAATTGATGTAAAAAACAGATACCGATATTTTGAAAAAATCTGCAGTGACTACACTGTTTTTAATGCAACGGCCGATTTCTCGGTTGAGGTTTCAGACGAGGTGCTGAAAAAAGCCGTTGAAGATAACCCCGATTTCCCCGATGGATAAATTGAAAGCCTGGAAATTTACAGAATTATTTGCAAAAAAATTCTCTCGTTTGATGCAATGCTCATGCACTGCGCCGCCGTAAGCGTTGATAATGAAGCTTATTTGTTCACTGCCGTAAGCGGAACGGGCAAAACAACTCACATAAATTTATGGCGTGAAAAATTTAAGGACAGGTGCTTTGTGGTAAACGGTGATAAGCCCATTATAAGGCGTATTGACGGCAAGTTTTATGTTTGCGGAACGCCGTTTATGGGCAAGGAAAATTACGGTACAAATAAAATGGTTCCCATAAAGGCCATTTGCATACTAGAGCGCGGCAAACAAAATGAGATAAAAAAAATAGCTCCTCATGAAGCTATTTCAACAATTCTTGTTCAGACGCTGCGCACTAACGATATGGAGGAAATGGAAAAAATGCTTTCCCTCTCCGATAAGCTGCTTTCAGCCGTTCCCTTTTATAAGCTGAAGTGCAATATGGATATAGAAGCCGCAGAAGTGGCATACGAAGCAATGAGCAAGGGTTAAATCTTAAAATCCAGCGGGTCAAACATTGTGGTGTCTATTGAACGCACACGCCTGATTCGGTGTGCAAACGGGTTGAAAACATATTTTCTGCAAATCCCCCCCGGTTTAACCGTTCCCTTGTATTTGCATACATATATATCATTGCCTTGGTCTGCCGCATTCTTGCAATAGCGGCAGCAATCATTTTCACGAAATTTTTTCTTAAAAAGCATTTTATCAAAACCTTTCGCGATTATAATATCATATATTAAGTTATATTTCAACAAATTTTTATAGGAGCAGATTATGATAGGTGTTATCGGCGCATTAGATGTGGAAATTTCTTATATTATTGAAAAAATGGACTCCGCTTCCGTGCAAAACATCAGCGGAATAAAATTTACCTCAGGGAAATAAACGGAAAGGACATTGTGTGCGCTGTTTGCGGCATTGGCAAGGTATTTGCCGCAATGTGCGCCCAGACAATGATTCTTGAGTACAAGCCCGACTGTATAATCAACACCGGTGTGGGTGGTTCTCTTTGCGATGATGTAAGGATATTTGATGTGGTAATCGGAACTGAGGTTGTTCAGCACGATATGAATGTACTTGGCTTAGGTCATCAAAGGGGCTACATTGCTGAAGCAAAGCGAAGGTTTTTCCCCTGTGATGAAGCTCTTGTGAAAAAGATTACTGAGGCTTTTCAGGATGCTGATGTTAAAATGCATCACGGCAGAATTGCGTCAGGCGATATTTTTGTTGACAGTCCAAAGCTGAAGGAAAAGATAAAATCTGAATTTGGTGCCCTTGTTTGCGAAATGGAGGGTGCAGCCATCGGAACAGTGTGTTATGTTAACGGTGTACCCTTTGTTGCAGTACGGGCAATATCCGATAATTCAAATGATGATTCAAAAATGGACTTCCCCACTTTTGCCGCCGCTGCCGCAAAAAGGTCGGCAAATGTAATCATTAACCTTTTAAAATAAAAGCCCGTGGCAAATAAAAAATGAGGGAGCTTCCGGATTGAAGTTTATTGTTAGACCGGTCATGTCAGCAAAAGAAAGCAATCAAAGCAGGAGCAAGCGAAAAGCTGCCGTTCAATCTGCAATTTGCGGCATGGCTGTGGGTTTTATGCAAAGGTTGACTCAGGCATCATAAAATATCATTTTGAAATCGGTGCCGGAACAGAAAATTTTGACTGGGCTTAATAAGAATAGAAATTGGCGATACCTGGTTTTGACAACCAAGTATCGCCAATTTT
>JAXJXW010000163.1:0-19523 GCA_036307325.1 Clostridia bacterium | reverse complement strand
GACTGCTGGTTTGACTCCGGCTCTATGCCCTTTGCACAGCTTCACTATCCCTTTGAAAATATTTTCAAAGGGATAGTGAAGCTGTGCAAAGGGCATAGAGCCGGAGTCAAACCAGCAGTCAATAACCTCTTTGGTGCGGTGCATTTGCTTTCCGCATTCAGGACACTTAATTGTAACCGCATCAATATACGGGCGGTGAAGTTCAATTTCCTCAGGACAATTATCCGACATTTCACGAAGCTCCTGAATTGAACCTATAGAATGCATATGACCGCAATCACAAACCCAGACATTAAGGGGCGTTCCCCAATATCTGTCACGGCTAACACCCCAGTCCTGAACATTCTTCAGCCAGTCGCCGAATCTGCCCTTACCTATTGTTTCGGGAATCCAGCTTATTGTATCGTTATTTCTGATAAGGTCTTCACGCACTTCAGTCATTTTAATGAACCATGACTCTCTCGCATAATAAATGAGAGGGGTGTCACATCTCCAGCAGAAGGGGTAATCATGCTCAAACTTGGGTGCATCAAAAAGAAGTCCTCGGCTTTCAAGATCAACAAGCACTTTAGGGTCGGCATCTTTCACAAACAAGCCTGCAAAGGGAGTTTCATCCGTCATATTACCGCTTGCGTCAACAAACTGAACAAATGGAAGGTCATACCTTCTTCCCACATTGGCATCATCTTCACCAAAAGCAGGCGCAATATGAACAATACCTGTACCGTCTGTCATTGTTACATAGCTGTCACACAGTACGAAGTGCGCCTTTTTCTTCTGCTTTTCGCAAACGGGCTTTACACATTCAAAAAGCGGCTCATATTCTTTATATTCAAGCTCCTTGCCCACATATTTTTCAAGAATTTCATACGCCGGCTTATCCTCTGTTGCAAGCTTGCCTAAAACCTTGTCAAGGAGAGCCTCTGCCATGTAGTAGGTGTAACCGTCTGCCGCTTTAACCTTCACATAAGCTTCATCAGGGTTTACGCAAAGGGCGGTGTTTGAAGGCAGTGTCCAGGGAGTTGTTGTCCACGCAAGGAAGTAAGCGTCTTCGCCTATAACCTTAAATCTGACTACGGCAGAACGCTCTTTTACATTTTTGTAGCCCTGTGCAACCTCATGGGAGGAAAGAGGAGTTCCGCAGCGGGGGCAGTAGGGAACAATCTTAAAGCCCTTATACAAAAGACCTCTGTCCCATATTTTCTTAAGTGCCCACCATTCAGATTCGATAAAGTCGTTATCATAGGTTACATAAGGGTGCTCCATGTCAGCCCAGAAGCCGACAGTCTGAGAGAAATCCTCCCACATGCCCTTATATTTCCAAACGCTTTCCTTACACTTTTTAATGAAGGGCTCAAGACCGTATTTTTCAATCTGCTCCTTGCCGTCAAGACCGAGAAGCTTTTCAACCTCAAGCTCTACAGGCAGTCCGTGAGTATCCCAGCCTGCCTTACGGAGAACCTTATACCCCTTCATTGTACGGTAACGGGGAATCATATCTTTTATAACACGGGTAAGCACATGGCCAATATGGGGCTTACCGTTTGCCGTGGGAGGGCCTTCATAAAAAGTATAGCTTTCACAGCCTTCACGGTTTTGAATGCTTTTTTCAAAGATTTGGTTTTCACGCCAGAATTTTCCAATCTTTTTTTCCCGTTCAACGAAATTAAGACTGGTATCCACCTTGTTATACATAACATAACCTCCTGATAAAAAATAAAGCTCCGCCCTTACTAAAAAGGACGAAGCATTCCGTACCACCTAATTAGCATACCATCATATGCGTTTCCTTCTCGGAGAAACTCCCCGGCGTCACTTAATCAAATAAATTCATTTTTTCGGCAACGCAGCTCAGAAGTGATTTTCACACAAATGCTACTGGGCATCGGGCTCACACCGCCCCCGACTCGCTCCTGCTTTTTGCAAACGGCTACTGTCTTCGTCAACGCTTTTATATTTTATCTTCTATATTATATACTTTCTTTTTTTACTTGTCAACCTAAAAATCAAAACCAATTGAGTTTTCGGAAAGCTTCAGCGCAGCACTGAATTTTTTTTTCGTTTTATTTGAAACAAACCCGTCTAGCACATCGCTTTTGCCCTTTTCAAGAATCTGCGCCATTGTTTTTTGAGGAATAACCCTTCCAAGGATTACACTGTTTGCGCTGAATTTGCAGCCCTCCTTATATCTAGAGCAGCCGTATCCGAACCTTGTGCGAACAACCCGGCCTTCGCAAAGGGGGCATTTGCCTATAACATCCCCCACAAAACCGTCATCGGTTAAATTGTTTTGCTTATTGAATACCTCCGTTATTTCACGCTGTGCAAGGGCAATACTGTCTTTCACCGTTATTTCTCCGTGATAAACCTTTTTAAGAGCCTGCCCCATAAGAGAGGTTTTATATTTGTCCATGCTTATTCCCATTCGTTTAAGAGATGTAATAAGCAGCTCTCCCTCAGGCAAAATTCCGTACACATCCTTTTTCAGCGATATGTATCGGCTTTTAATTGCGTTGTCGATTATGCCTGTTCTCGTGGCTTCGGTGCCAAGCTCCAGCCCCTCAAACATTGCACGGTATTCCGCCTCCTCATCCTCTTTTTCGGCGTTTGCCTTTTCCTCCCTGAAGGGATTTTTCAAATAGTTGTTCAAGGTTTCTATTGTGTAGTGCTTCGGTGGCGAGGTTTCCTTTTCCTTTGGTGCAAAAGCAAGGGGTAAAATGTCGCCCTTTTCAAGCTTTGGAAGGATTTTATCCTTTTTTGTGTATTCGTCATACTTTGTCCAGCCTTTTTCAAGTATAACCGTACCCCGCAGTGTAAACTCCTCCATTGAGCCCACATCAATTTTAATCTCATTTTTCTGCGCTATGCATTCCTCCGAACAAAAAACGGCCACGAACCTTCTTAAAATTGCGGAATACACCTTTTTTTCGTTCTCGGAAAGGGCGTTTACATCAGGTATTTTATGGGTAGGGGTAAGGGCAGAATGAGATTCGATTTTACTGTCGTCAAAAACGGATTTGGTGTCCTTGAATTTCACGGGATAGCCCAAAGCTGACACTGCCGAGATAATTTTTTTAACCTTATCCTTTTCAGCCGTTGCCATGTATTCCGAATTTGTTCTGGGATATGTAACAAAGCCCTTTTCATACAAATCCTGCACTATTTTAAGACTTTCGTCCATGGACATTTTGTATTTTTTTCCCAGAGCGTTCTGAAGCTTTGTAAGAGAATAAAGCTTCCCCGGAAGAAGAGTGTCCTTTTTAGTTTTTTTATCTGTAACAACGCCCTTTGCATTGTTATATTGTTCGCAGAGTGCATTTGCCTTGTCAAGCTCGTTTTTATTAAACCTTTTCTTACTTGTAAGCTCAATTTCCTCGCCGCCGATTTTCACTTTGCACACAGGGGCGTAATAAATTTCGGGAATGAAATTTATTATTTGCATTTCACGGTCATATATTGCCTTTACAATGGGAACGATAACACGCCCCACACGCATAAGACTGCCCGTTCTCAGCGTTGCGTATCTTGTAAGGTTTACGCCGTAAAGCCAGTCGATAAAGGTTCTTGCGTATCCCTCCTTTGCAAGATTGTCATACTCATCATCGCTTTTCATTTCCGAAAGGGCACTTCTTATTGTTTCCTCCGTTTGGTCGGGAAGCCACAGGCGCATAATGCTTTTTCCGCACACCCCCGTCATACGCACGCAGGTTCGTACAATTATTTCACCCTCACGGTCAGAGTCGCCTGCGTTTACAATAGTATCAACATCTTCTCTTTCGCAAAGCCTTTTTATCAGCTCAAACTGGTTTTTTACACCTGTGTCAACCTGCTTGTTTTTATCCTTTTTCAATTCATAAACATACTTTTCAGGAAAGCACGGCAAATTTTTCATTGTCCACCTGCCGCTTCCGTCAGGATTGGGGGAATAGGCTTCAACATCCGCAAGGGAAAAGAGATGCCCGAATACCCATGTTATTATATAGCCGCCGCCTTCAAAGCAGTTTCCGTTTTTTTTCATGTTCCCCACAGCCGAGGCAATATTTCTTGCAAGGCTTGGCTTTTCAGCTATTATCAGCTTCATAAACAGCTTCCTCTACAGTAATTTCTCAAACAGATTATAAAAATTATCAAACAAAATATTTTGTGTAATTTCTTCCTTGTAATTCAAACGCAAAAGCTCGTTTGCAATATCTGCAAAAAAGCTTGCGCCGCTGCACCCCTTGGGCATATGTGAAATCCCGTCAAAGTCCGACCCCATACCGATATTTTTTTCGCCGCCCATGCCGCAAAAATGCTCAATATGCTTTACTATCTCTTTTATTGAGCCTTCTCCTCCCAGAAAAAGCGGATAAAAATTTATCCCCAAAACTCCGCCCCGTCGCATAAGTTCCCTGAACTGATTGTCAGTAATATTACGCATTTCACCGCATATGCTTCGTGAATTTGAATGACTGCAGATAAAGGGCTTTTCCGAAGCGGCGCACACATCAAAAAAGCTTCTGTCACCTATATGTGAAAGGTCCACCACCACGCCAAGCTCTTCACACCGCCGAATTATTTTTTTCCCGAAGGGCGTTAAGCCCCCATCAAAATCCTGGGTTATATTTCCTGCCACGGCATTTTCATTATTCCATGTAAGAGTCAGAAGCCTGACGCCCATTTTATAAAACCTGTCAAGGGCATATATGTTTTCATAGAGTGCATCGCCACCCTCAAGAGCCAGAATTGCGCCCTGTCGTGCACGGCGCAAATCGCTTTTTTGCTCCACCTTTTCAATGGCGTACTTGCGGGTAAGCCTGTTGTACCGCCTTATATGGTGAAGTGCGTGCATATATGGCTCACATTTTTCGGCACAAATTGCAAACACCTGAATATAGCGGTTATATTTAAGCATATCCCCGTATTTCAGGTGTGATTTTGTATGTGTCAGATTTTTTATTGTAAGTGTATCACAGTGGCAATCAAAAACATTACAGTTGAAACGCATTTTCTATCACCTCTGCCTTAAAGTTGCTTTGAGTGTCACCTGTTATCACAACGGCGTCAAAGCGCATGGGGAAATCATAAATATAGTTTTTTATGGCGTATTCCTTTGCCGCCTTTATAATTTTTGCCTGTTTTTTCTCGTCTATGGTTTCAGCAGGCGTTCCGAAGTCCGTATCCTTTCTGAGCCTTACCTCAACAAAAACAGTATATTCACCGTCACGGGCTATTATATCAATTTCACCAAAGCGTGTGAAAAAATTTCTTTCTATGATTTTCATGCCCTTCCTTTTCAGAATTTTGCAGGCATAATCCTCACCCAAATCACCTATATCACGCTTATTTTTCGGAGACAAATTTTTTAATAAATGTTTTCCTGTGAATTTCACACGCACCGAACTCCTTTAAAGCGGCAATATGCAGGGCAGTACCATAGCCCTTGTGCTTTTCAAATCCGTATTGGGGGTATTTCTTTGCCATTTCAGCCATGTATCTGTCACGGCTGACCTTTGCAAGGATAGATGCCGCCGCAATGCTTGCGCTTTTCCCGTCACCCTTAACAACGCATTCATGGGGCAGCTCACACCCCTTTATGCAGTCGCCGTCAATCAAAACATAGTCGGGCTTTATGTTAAGGGCGTTTATTGCCCTGTTCATTGCCATATAGGTTGCGTTTCTGATATTGTATTCGTCTATCTCCTCACAGCTTGCCGTACAAACCGCATAAGCAAGCGCATGAGAGCAAATTTCATCAAAAAGCATGTCTCTCTTTTTTTCTGAAATTTTCTTGGAATCGTTTAACCCTTCTATAAGAAGACCGTGGGGCAAAATAACGCAGGCTGCATAAACATCACCTGCAAGCGGCCCTCTGCCTGCCTCATCCACACCTGCAACGGCGGTGAAGCCTTTTTGTGCAAGGGCGTTTTCAATGCTCCACATTTCGTTTAGTCTTTCAAGCTCTTTTTCTTTCATTTTGCACCGCCTATTCAAGGGTAATTCTGCCGAGCTTTGCCCCTCTGAATTCGTCAAGCACAACACTTGCGCCCCGCAGGAAATCAATTTCATTCCCCTTTAAGATAAAGCCGCGCTTTCTGCAAATTTTTTCGAGTATTTCAAATCCCTGCTCTTGGCCTGTAAGCTCAATTTTATACCTTTCTGTAAGCTTTTCGGGATAATCCCGGGCCAAAAGAGCACAAAGGGAGGCGCAAAGCTCCTGAATATCCAATATTTCATCCTTTATAGCACCCGTATAAGCAAGGCAAAGTGCCGAGTGCTCATCATCAAACTTAGGCCACAAGATCCCCGGCGTATCGAGCATTTCCATATTGTTTTTAAGCGTTACCCACTGTTTTCCTCGGGTTACGCCCGGCCTGTCCCCTGCTTTTGCGGCTGTTTTACCGTAAAGCTTATTTATGAAAGATGACTTTCCCACATTGGGAATTCCGCAAACCATAACACGGATTTTTTTATTCACAAGCCCTCTCTGCCTGTCATGCTCAATTTTGTCCTTTAAAAGCTCAAGCACCATATCGGTAATCTTTTTTACACCCTTGGCGTCATTAGAGCTTATGGCAATGGCACTTATCCCATCTTTTTTAAACCGTTCAACCC
This sequence comes from Clostridia bacterium, assembly GCA_036307325.1. Lineage (GTDB taxonomy): Bacteria > Bacillota > Clostridia > UMGS1883 > UMGS1883 > UMGS1883. Next base: position 12,929 of record JAXJXW010000163.1, on the reverse strand, counting down.
ATTTCTGAGTTTTTACAGGGTCGGCAATATCGCTTTTATTCACAACAAGAAGAAGCTTTTTGTTCCCGATAAGCTTTGGAAGTTCAGGATTTCTGCTGCTTTGTGGGCAGCGGGCGTCACAAAGCTCAATCACACAGTCACACAGCTTTATACTGTCTGCAATCATTCTGCGTGTTTTCGTCATATGACCGGGAAACCACTGAATATTCATCTGAATCAATCCTTACTTAATAATTATCAATGGAGGCTCCACTTGCCCAAGGGCCAGAAGCGAAATACCGCCTTGCCCACAACCGTGTCCGTATCAATGGGGCCTATCACACGGCCGTCGGTACTGTGATTTCTGTTATCCCCAAGTACAAATACGCACCCTTCGGGAACATCAAGCTCTGTAATGGTCTGCTGAGACAGCATTTCCTCTCCAAGATACTCTTCACTCAGCTTTTCCCCGTCAACAAAAACAGAATTGGTACTGTAATCAATTTCCACATGCTGACCCTCAAGAGCAATAACACGCTTTACCCAGTAAATACTTTTATCATATCCGGGAGGGTTAAAAATTACTATATCCCCTGCCTTGGGCTCATACCCTAACCGCCAGACAATCATTCTGTCGTTATTATAAAGGGTGGGTTCCATTGACTGCCCGTCAACACGGACAACGGTGAAAATGAAGTTTCTGATTAAAAGTGCAAGCACAACTGCTATAACAATCGCCTGAACCCACTCTAAAATCTCTTTTCCCATGCTTTTTTTCACAAGCTCTGCTCCGGCTGCTGCAGCGCCCATATCTATTTTCTCATTTTCATGATTTTCCTTCATTTTATACATTCCTTTCAAGCTGAAAAGGAGTTGTAACAAAATGATTTTTTTAAAGCATTTTGCTACAACTCTTTTTGGGAAACTTTTAAAGTTTTTCCTTAACTTTTGCTGCTTTACCGACTCTATCACGAAGATAGTAGAGCTTAGCACGCTTAACTTTACCGTGTCTTACAACCTCGATATGGTCAAGGCTGGGTGAATTAACAGGGAATGTTCTTTCAACGCCGACACCGTAAGAAAGACGCCTTACAGTAAATGTTTCCTGAATACCGCCGTGCTTCTTTGAAATAACGGTACCTTCAAACATCTGCAGTCTTTCCTTTGTTCCTTCCTTTACCTTTACATAAAGCTTTACATAATCACCGATTTCAAGCTTAGGAAGGTCTGTTCTGATTTGTTCCTGAGTAATAGCCTTTAAAATATCCACTCAAAAAACTCCTTTCTTGCCCGCAAAATGCGGTAAATATAAAGCGTTCGTACGAAAGAATGCAGAGGACCGCTTTTTTTGCCTTGTTACTATATCACATTATAAAATAAAATGCAAGCATTTATTTGAATTTTTTTATATTGCGTCACAAGAAATGTAATCATAGAGAATATCATCAAGGCTAATCGGTGTTACGCAGCCTTTGCAAAGCCTGTCAACCATTGCCTGGGCCTCCTGTTTATCTGTAAACACACTGTCAATTACTCTGCGCTCCTTAAGGGCTCTTGAATCGGGAAGCTGCGTGTACATATCTATACCGATTCCGTAGGTTGTTACCGAAAAGCCGTTCTTAGATGACGGACACTCCTTTGTGTAATAATACAGCATAATTCTGTCCCCAAGATTGCTTATGGTTTCGTTTTTTCTGATATATGCCAGTTCTGTCATTTTTTCTTTACCTCCGCTTTGGGCATCAGAGCCGGTGCAAAACGGCAGCTCAGGTGCCCGTGTTTTTGTATATTGCAATTATAGTATTGGTATTCCAATCTTTCCACACAAAATTTTTTGTGTATTTTTCTTTATTAAATTTTACAATATTTTCCAATTATCTTCAATGGTTTTTGTGTATTATTATTGCTTCTTTTGGCGAAAAACAGTGTTTCAGTGCATGATAGAAATTTAACATTTTTGTAACATTTTATTTCCGACCTCCCTAAAATCAAGCTAAAAAAATATTTTTCCCGTTTAATATCATACGCATATTTTTTTGCTTGAAATAAAGATTATTATATATTATAATTGTATTCAGAGGGCATGCGTTTATAGAACATATTTCGGAAAATTTCCTTTAAGAGACAGGCTTCAGGCTAGGAGAATGGATTTATGGCAAATGATTTTTTACCCATATCGAAAAAAGATATGGAAGCTCGCGGGTGGGAATCCTACGACTTTCTTTTTATAACAGGTGATGCGTATGTGGATCATCCGTCTTTTGGTGTGGCTATTTTGTCCAGGCTTCTTGAAAGCCACGGCTACCGTGTGGCTATATGTCCCCAGCCTGACAGGAATGACCCCCATGCGCTGACAAAATATACTCCGCCGTCACTGGGAGTTCTTATATCCGGCGGAGTTATTGATTCAATGGTAAATCATTACACCGCTGCTAAGAAAAAGCGCAGTAAGGATGTATATTCACCGGGTGGCAAGGCAGGTTTGCGCCCTGACAGGTGCACCATTGTTTATGCCAATATGGCCCGCGCCGCCTTTGGGGATGTTCCTATAATCATAGGCGGTACGGAGGCAAGCTTGCGCCGTTTTGCCCATTATGATTACTGGCAGGATAAGGTTCGCAGAAGTATTCTTGTTGACAGCGGAGCCGATCTTTTAATTTTTGGAATGGGCGAGCATTCCATAATTGAAGTAGCTGATAAGCTTGCACAGGGTATTCCCGTAAATCATATAACAAATGTGCGGGGCACCTGCTATCTTTCTGATACATTTCCTGCAAAGGCACTTGAGCTTCCCTCTTATGAAGAGGTAAGCACGGATAAAACAAAGTATGCCCAATCAGCTGCAGTTATGTATTATGAGCAGGACAGCATCCGCGGCAAAACCCTTGCACAAAAGCACGGTGATAAATATTTAATCCAGCTTCCTCAATCTGCTCCCCTCACGCAAAAGGAGATGGACAAGGTCTATGCACTTCCCTATATGCGCGCATGGCACCCTATGTATAACAAGCTTGGGGGAATACCTGCTCTTGAAGAAGTTAAATTTTCAATCACCTCATCACGAGGTTGTTTCGGAAGCTGTTCCTTCTGTGCGCTGACCTTTCACCAGGGCAGGGTTGTTCAGGCAAGAAGCCATGCTTCTATCCTTGCCGAAGCGCAGAAGCTTATATGGGAGCCGGACTTTAAAGGCTATATCCATGATGTGGGCGGCCCCACTGCCAATTTCCGTGCCCCTGCCTGCAAAAAGCAGCTTAAGGCAGGTACATGCCGTGACAGGCAGTGTCTTTACCCGTATATATGCCCCAATGCGGAGGTTGACCATAAGGATTATCTGGAGCTTTTAAGGAAGCTGCGTACACTGCCTAAGGTAAAGAAGGTGTTTATACGCAGCGGTATAAGGTATGACTATTTAATAAATGATAAGGATGACTCGTTTTTCAAAGAGCTTTGTATGTACCATGTAAGCGGCCAGCTTAAGGTTGCCCCTGAGCATATTTCGGATAATGTGCTTAAATACATGGGAAAGCCCGGCGTTAAGGTGTATGACAGGTTCTGCAAAAAGTTCTATGAAATAAATAAGGAAATGGGAAAGGAGCAGTACCTTGTTCCCTACCTTATGTCTAGTCACCCGGGAAGCACACTTAATGACGCAATAAAGCTTGCCGTATATTTGAAGCGAAATTCTATTCGCCCCGAGCAGGTGCAGGATTTTTACCCCACTCCGGGCACGCTTTCAACGGCAATGTTTTATACAGGGCTTGACCCCCGTACAATGAAAGAGGTTTATGTGCCAAAGGATATGCATGAAAAAGCACTTCAAAGAGCCCTTCTTCAATCTTCAAGAAAAGAGAATTATCTTCTTGTAAAAGAAGCTTTGATAAAGGCCGGCCGCACAGACCTTATCGGTTACGGCGGTGATTGCCTTATAAAACCTGAAAGGAGAAATACAAATGGCAGCACAGATTTTAGACGGAAAGGCACTTTCCGCAAGGATAAAAGAGAATTTGGCAAAGGAAACAACACTTCTCAAAGAAAAAGGCATTGATGTAGGCCTTGCGGTTATAATAGTTGGGGATGACCCTGCAAGCCGCATATATGTAAACAACAAAAAGAAGGCGTGTGAGGCTTGCAATATTAGGTCGGAGGAATTTGCCCTGGATAAAAGTACAACTGAGGAGGAGCTTTTAGCCCTTATTGATACTTTAAATAAAAGAAAGGACATAAACGGCATTCTGGTGCAGCTTCCTCTTCCCGAAGGGATTGACAGTGAGAAGGTGCTTCTTTCCATTTCTCCCGAAAAGGATGTTGACGCCTTTCACCCGGTAAATGTAGGCAAAATAATGATAGGCAATTTTGACTTTCTGCCCTGCACTCCTGCGGGTGTTATGGAGCTTATTCACCTTTCGGGCATTGAAGTAAGCGGAAAGGAATGCGTTGTTGTAGGGCGCAGTAACATTGTGGGCAAGCCCCAGGCAATGCTTTTGCTTCACGAAAACGGCACAGTTACAATTTGTCATAGCCGCACGAAAAATCTCAAGGAGGTTTGCCGACGGGCAGACATTCTTGTTGCGGCAGTGGGCAAGCCCAAATTCATAACCGCTGACATGGTTAAGGAGGGTGCCGTTGTAATTGATGTGGGAATGGACCGTGATGAAAACGGCAAGCTTTGCGGCGATGTTGATTATGATGAGGTAAGTAAGGTTGCCTCAGCAATAACCCCTGTTCCCGGCGGAGTAGGGCCTATGACAATTGCAATGCTTATGAAAAATACTGTTAAGGCGGCGCAGATTCAGAATTGAGGAGGCGTAAGAGTCTATATGGCAAAGAAAAGCTATGATAACGAAAGTATTACTTCCCTGAAGGGTGCGGACCGTGTCCGTAAAAGGCCCGGCGTTATTTTTGGTTCAGACGGGCTTGAGGGATGTGAACACAGCGTATTTGAAATAATCTCCAACTCAATTGACGAGGCGAAGGAGGGCTACGGAAATACTATTGAGGTAACCCGTTATAACGATATGTCAATTGAGGTTAAGGACTATGGCCGCGGCATTCCCGTGGATTGGAATACGAAAGAAGAAAAATATAACTGGGAGCTTGTATTCTGTGAGCTTTACGCAGGGGGAAAGTATGATAAGGGCGAGGGTGAGAACTATCTGTATTCCCTTGGTCTTAACGGGCTGGGGCTTTGTGCAACCCAGTACAGTGCACAGTATATGGAGGTTACAATTTGCCGTGACGGATATGAGCATTCTCTGTACTTTGAAAAGGGCGAAAATATAGGCGGATTGTATAAGGAAGAGAAAAAATACCGCCATACGGGCACAACCATTAAATGGCGCCCCGATTTAGATGTTTTTACCGATATAAATATACCCCTTGAATTTTTTGAAGACTCTCTTAAAAGGCAGGCAGTTGTAAATCCGGGGCTTACCTTTAAGCTTTCTTATCACAACCCTTCGGGAGAGGTTATAAAAAAACAGTTCTACTATGAAAACGGAATTGTTGACTATATAAATGAAATGTGTCCTGATGACGAAAAGCGTCTGTCCTCCACCGCATTTTATGAGGGTGAGCGCACAGGGCGTGACCGTGAAGATATGAAGGATTATAAGGTCAAGCTTAGTGCGGCGTTTGCCTTTTCAAATGATGTTCAGCGCATTGAATATTATCACAACTCCAGTTATCTTGAACACGGCGGCGCACCTGATAAAGCGGCAAGGAGTGCGTTTGTAAGTGCCGTTGACGCATATATTAAGCAAAATAATAAATATACCAAAAACGAAGCAAAAATAACCTTCAATGATATTTCAGACAGCCTTATTCTTATCACAAATTGTTTTTCAACAGTTGTAAGCTATGAAAATCAAACGAAGAAAAGCATAACAAACAAGTTTATTCAAGAGGCTATGACTGACTTTTTGCGTCACAATATAGAAATTTTCTTCATTGAAAACAAGCCCGAAGCGGAAAAAATATGCAATCAGGTGCTTTTAAATAAGCGAAGCCGTGAAACGGCCGAAAAAACCAGAACCAACCTGAAGAAAAAGCTTATGGGCAGTATGGATGTAACCAACAGGGTTCAGAAGTTCGTGGATTGCCGCACAAAGGACATCTCCCGCCGTGAGCTTTATATTGTTGAGGGGGACAGTGCTCTGGGTGCATGTAAGCTTGGGCGTGATGCGGATTTTCAGGCAATAATACCTGTTCGCGGAAAAATATTAAACTGTCTTAAAGCCGATTTTGAAAAAATATTCAAAAGCGAAATCATAACTGACCTTTTAAAGGTTATGGGCTGCGGCGTTGAAATAAAAACAAAGCACAACAAAGACATGAATTCCTTTGACCTTGCCAATCTCAGGTGGAATAAAATCATTATATGCACAGATGCCGATGTTGACGGTTTCCAGATAAGAACGCTTATTCTTACCATGCTTTACCGTCTTGTTCCCACGCTGATTGAGGAAGGCAAAGTGTTTATTGCAGAGTCTCCCCTGTTTGAGATAGTTTATAAGGACACTTCTTATTTTGCCTATACCGAAAAGGAAAAAGCGCAAATTCTTAAAGACCTTCCCGAAAAGGGCGTAAGCATTCAGCGCAGTAAGGGACTGGGCGAAAACCAGCCCGATATGATGTGGCAAACAACAATGAATCCCGAAACACGCAGACTTATTCAGGTTATGCCGGAGGACGCTCTCCGTACTGCTGAGGTGTTTGACCTGCTCTTGGGAGACAATCTTCAGGGCAGAAAGGATTATATTGCGGCAAACGGAAAACAATATGTTGACCTTGCCGATGTAATGTAAATATCGTTTCCGAAGGAAACATATCGAGTGCGCTAGCCTGACGATTCCAATTTGTGCATCGAAATTGGCACCTTCAGGCTAGCACTTTGTCGATATACAGGCTTTGGCTTTACTTAAAAATTCTCATTATTGAGAATTTTTTTTTTATTTTCAGCAAATAATATTTTTCGTGAGAATTGAATTAAAAGGTGGTTAAATGGGGATTTCATTCATCCGCACAATTATACTTTATTTGTGCGTTGTATTTGCGCTCAGGCTGATGGGGAAACGCCAGTTGGGAGAGCTTCAGCCTTCGGAGCTTGTTGTTGCCATAATGATTTCTGACATTGCATGTGTTCCCATGCAATCTGTGAACATGCCTCTTCTTGACGGAATTATACCTATTTTCACCCTTGTTCTTGTGGAGCTTCTCTTTTCCATTTCCGTTGTCAAAAGCGAAAAACTGAGAAAGCTCATAACGGGGTGTCCTACGCAGATAATAAAAAACGGTAAGTTAATTGGCAATAAGCTTACAGAGCTGCGGTTAAGTATTGATGATGTAATTGAGCAGCTGCGTATTGCGGGATACCCTGAGTTTGACGAGGTTGACAGTGCATTTGTGGAAACAAACGGTCAGATTTCAATAATTCCCAAGGAGTCCGCACGGGGCGTAAACTGCGGCGATTTAAAGCTCACGCACAACCAGACCCATATTCCCTATATTATTATATCTGACGGAAAGCTCAGGCGAAAAAATCTCCCCCTTGCAGGCTTAAATGAAAAAAGCATAAAACAATACCTTTCCTCACAAAATATAAAAAGCATTGATGAGGTTTTTCTTATGCTGGCATCTGACGGAAGAAGTATTTTTGTTCAAAAGAAGGAGAACGCATGAAAAGAAGCATTTGGGTAATGTGTGTTATTTTAGTTTTAATGATTGCCGCTTGGCAATACCAAAGCCGAACCCTTGAGCATGGCTGCCGCAATGCCCTTTTATCCCTGGAGGAAATTGCAACTGAAATAAATCAGGACAGATTTATTCTTGCAAATCGTTCCTTTTCCCTATTTAAAGAAAATTGGGATAAAGAAGAACGGGTGCTTTCCCTTATGATTTCCCATGATGAAATTGACGATATACAAATTCATTCCCACTGCCTTTCCCATGCTATTTCCATGGAAAACAAGGAATCTGCACTTTATGAAATTGTACAGCTTACATCAACCTATCGTTCCCTATGGGAGAAATTCAATGTTAATTTTAAAAATATATTATAGGAGTGTTGCATTATGAAAGCTTTGATAATAAGTGACAGTGGAGGAACTCGCCTGAGACCTGTAACCTGCAGCATTCCCAAGCTGTGTATGCCTGTTGTGGGAAGAGCCGCCGTTTGCCATACTCTGCGGTTGCTTCACCGTCACAATATAACAGAGGTTGCCCTTTGTGCCGATTATCTTCAAAATGAAGCCGCAAAAGCCATACAAAAGGACATCCCCACAGATATTTGCGTAAAAATGTTAAAACGAGAGGAACTTTCAGACTTCCTTTATAATGATGATACCCTTATTATAAGCGGAAGTATTATCACAGATATAAATCTTGATGAAATGATAGAAGCTCACATAAAAAGCGGTGCAAGCGCAACACTTGCTTTGCGTTCCCATGCTGATTTTATTGAGTACGGCATTGCCACTGTTGATACTTCCATGCGTATTTCACTGTATAACAGAGCCGCCTATTCTGATTTTGAGGGTCGAAAAATGAGTTTTATGGGAATTATGCTTCTTTCCAAAGCTATAAAATTAAAAAGCTTTGACGGAATTTGTACCATTGCACAAAATGTTGTTGAAGAAACAAGCTCTGCCTTCGGCTATATTCCAAAGGAATATATAAGGGATATATCGGATATTGAGTCGTATTTAAAATGCAACCGTGATTTTCTTGATAAGAAGGTGAACCTTCCCTTCCCCTGTGAAGAAAAAGAGTCCGGCGTATGGATAGATAAAAGCGCCCAAGTGGTTTGCGGATGCGTTATTACGCCGCCTGTCTTTATTGGTGCAAACGCCGTTATAAACCGCGGTGCGCGCATTGAAGCGTACAGTGTAATCGGCGAAGGCGTTAATATAGGTAGCCTTTCAGGCATAAAAAGAAGCGTTATTATGGATAACGCTCATATAAGTGCCGGTGCTTCACTGCGGGGAACAGTTATTTGCAAAAATGCAAATGTGGGCACTGAAAGTATGCTTTATGAAGGAAGCATCCTCGGCGAAGGAAGCTTCCTCGGTGCTCACTGCCTGTTAAAGCAGGGTGTTCGCATATGGCCCCAAAAAAGGATTGATGACGAAAGCATAGTAAGCTCCAATATAATCTGGGAAAACATGTCCCCCCATTCCATGTTCTATGAGGGTTGTGTAACAGGAAAAATAAATAATATGCTCACTCCCGAATTTTGTGCCTCTTTAGGTTGCAGTGCCGCTAAGCTTCTGGGAGGAAAAATTGCCGTTTCCGAAAGCGGCTCCCCAGCTTCTGCTATGCTTAAAGCGGCAGTATGTGCAGGTTTACAATCCTTCGGAAGCGAGGTTTATGATTTTGGAGAGCAGCCTCTTCCCATAACACGAAGGGGAGTTCGTTTTCATAAGCTTGACGGGGGAATATCCATCAGCTCGTTTATTAAAGATGATGAGCTTTACGCCGGTATAGATATTTTAAATTCATACGGAGGCAATGTTGATTCTGATGTTCTTTCAGAGCTTGACGGGCTTATTCTTTCCGGGGAAGTTAAGCGCGCCCATGCAAAAAATATTTGTGAGGTTCAGTATTTATTTGAATACAAGCTATATTATCTGAAGCAGCTTATAAACGACATTCATTCCGGAAATATGGGAATGAAAATTTTGATAAAATGCGTTTCGGATTGGGCAAAGCGGCTTCTGGAAAGTGCCTCTGCTGACCTTGGCTGCAATTTTGTATTTTTAACTAATGTAAATGATGAAGAGTTTTCAACCCGTGTTTACAAGGGTGATTATAGCTTTGGGGTGATAATTGATTACAAATGTGAAAATATTGAAATTGTTACCAATGAGGGGCGTATTCTCTCACGATTTGACTACGGTATGCTCGTTTCATTGATAATAATGAAAAGCTACAAGCATGCAGAAATTTATGTTCCCCATTCCTATCCCGAAGAGCTTGAAACTCTTGCAGACAAATACGGAGCTGTAATCAAACGGACCCGCCTGAGTGCACCCTCCGTTATGAAGGAGCTTACCGCACAGAATAACGAAATGCTCTTTCGTCAGTTTATTTACCACTTTGATGCACTGGGCGCTCTGGTAAGCTTACTTGATTTTTTGTTTACTGAAAAAATATCGTTGAATGATTTGATTTATGAGCTTCCCGAAGGCTATATTACAGAAAGCTCCGTGGGCTGCAGTTCAAAGCTACAATCTGAAATGCTTAAAAACTTTTTCGTGACAAATGTGGGCACAATAACTGAGTATGATGATTCAGTTAAGCTCACCTTTGATAATGGATGGGCACTTGTTGTTCCCAATAAAAATAAGGCTGAAATTCGTGTAATCAGCCATTCATATTCTGAAGAGTATGCTCGTGAAATTGCTTCTGTCTGCATAGATAGGCTGCTGGGCGCAAGTAATTCAGATAAAAGATGTACCTGATACTTTGCAATACAAGCATTGAAAATTTGGTTTTTAATCTGTGATTTTCCAAAAAAATAAGAAAAGGACCTCAAGCTTGAGATCCTTTTCTTGATTTAGATTCTTTTTTAATTATCTTTCTTATTTATCTCTGAATTAGTTCCAAGACCATTTTTTACCCATGCTTCCAAGATTTTCGTCAATCTCTTTAGCCTCTTGTGCATTAAATCCGTAATCGTGAAATTCACTGTTCAACTCACTTTCAAGGCTGCTTGTTGCAATCACATCAATAGTTTCAAGAGCTAATTCTTCGATTTCCGGTTTAATATATTTTCTCATCTCAATTACCTCCTAAAATTTTTGTTGTTCGTTGCCTTTATCAGTAAGGTCAGTAAAGTAAACATTTCCGGCTAAATCTTTGTAGATTATATTAACAGCCTCTACCGTCTTTCCTGTATCATTGGTAAAGCTACATCCAATATCTACACTACCTGACAATACACCAAGATTTGAAACTACCGGCCTCGTGTAGTAACGGGTTCCATCTGCAGTTTTGATTGACCAGATAAGGCTACCTTCGCCGGTCGCAACATTTGTGCCAAGCTGAACTTTTACACCTGCAAGAACCTTCTTGTTTGAAGTACCCTCAATGGCTTTTTCTACTACAACAGATTCCTTGCCGCTAGTGCCAAATCCCGGTAATGAAATACCATTGTAAACGCAAACATAAACCGTTACTGTAGCTTCGCCTTTTGTAAACACAACATCATATGTACCTTCGTTCGGAAAATTGAACTGCCATGTGCCTGAGGCTTCGTCGTATCTTACAAAGCTTGTTGCATCTGCAAGCTCATCTGTTGAACTCCTGAGCTTATATTGAATGCTGTCTACTTTGGTTACAAACTTAACATTTTCATCAGTGAGCTTAAGGCTGCCTGACCATCTTCCCGAAAGAATATTAAAGCTGGGAGAGCTCGCAAACAATTGGGGAGTTACCGTTTTTGAAGCTACTCCAAGGCGAACAGCATTCGGAGTATATGTAGAACCCGCAAATACTGTTACCTTTCCTATTTCATCTCCCACATTTATATCTTGAAAATATAGATTATCACTGCCATCAGACACTATCTGGTCGATATAAGCAATATCAGCTTCTTCAGCAGAAGCAAGCTCTTCCAGTGATTTATCTCCCCAAAGAACCATAATAGAAACCTGTTCTTCAGCAGTAGTACCTGTAAGTGATACATCAAGCTTACCATCATTTGAATCAAAGTAAGCAGTACCGTTAACTCCTTCTGCAAAAGCAGAAATCGACATAAGCGCAAGTGCAAATACGCAAATCGCGCCTACCTTTAAAAATCTTTTCATATTAACTTTGCTCCTCACATATAAAATCAATTTTTGTAAATAATTTCCACATGAGCACACAATTATTTCACTATAAGAATTATACTATCATCCCAGAGTTATTTCAAGTCTTTAATGGAAAAATTTTTTCGTTCTTTTTCATAAATTTACATCAATCATTTGTTGAATTTTACCAAAAGACTTTTATTTCACGCGAACAACAAGCTCGCCCTTCACTCCGTTAGGTGCATACGCCGTGACAATCGTCTTTCCGTTGCCCACTGCTTCCATCATTCCGGACTCATCAACTCGTGCTATGCTGCCATCGGCACATTGCCACACAATCTTGTCGGTAGAATCAGAAGGCGTGGTATACGCACGAAGCTGAAATTTATCGCCGCGCTTAACGGTAACATCATTCTTGCCCCCTGAGGAAATTCCCACAACAATAGCTTCAATATCGGAGTACTGGTCGAACACCTGAACAACATTTCCGTTTTCATCAGTATAATCGTTGTTACCGCCCACAATTATTCCCACATGCACATAACTGTCATCATTTTTTGCAGTAACGGTTGTTATTCCGTTGCCAATTGCCGTAACAGTACCGTCGGGGGAAATAACGGCAATTGTCTCATCAGCGCTTGACCATGTAACCTTTTCATCATTGCCTTCTTCAAGCTTAATGGTGTACTTCTCATCTATATTCATTCTGACATTTTTTTCACTTACGGACAAAGGGGTCTTTCCTCCGCATGCCGAAAGAGAAACTGCGGTGAGTGCCGCAACCGTTAAACAAATAATTTTTTTCATTTTTACCTCCTGTACACATTGGATTTTTAAACTGCCGTAACTATATAATATCACCATAAAGAAGGTTTTTCAATAACAAAATAATTATTTTTTCACAATAAGCACAAAAAACTCTTGCTTTTTCCTGAAATATACTGTATAATGCTAAAGAATGATTCGGAGAGATGGCTGAGTTGGTCTAAGGCGCACGACTGGAACTCGTGTAACGGTTAACCCCGTTCAAGGGTTCGAATCCCTTTCTCTCCGCCAAAACAAAAATCCCATCGCAAGGTGGGATTTTTTGTTTTGTATTCTTCATTATTCATTAAATCAAGACGTACCGCACATTTTTACCTTTTTGATAATATTTTGAAT
>JAXJXW010000162.1:0-12866 GCA_036307325.1 Clostridia bacterium | reverse complement strand
TGCCTGTTCAGGCTTTACAACGGGTTCTTCATCGTTTAATATTGCATCAACCCACAGACGGGCTTCAAGATCATTTGAGCTTTCCTTTTTTCCATCATAGAAGTCAACACCTCCTGAAGTTAAAAGAGGCTTAAGAACTGTAAGTTTTCCAAAATCGCAAGAGTTAATTCTTAAGGAATCCGCCATATCAGCACCTGCCTTTGTTCCGCAGAGCGTACAACTTGCTTCCTTACTATCAAGAGTATTAAGTGCCCAACTGCTTTCAAGTACTATTGTTGCACCGTTTTCCATCTGAATAAAGCCAAATGCCGAATCCTCAACCGTGTACTTTTCGGGATCCCAGTCACCCCAAGCATTACCCGTATTCTTCTGGTCGCCCAGCTTTTTAAAGACGCTTCCCTTTACAGACTTGGGCTTGTAATTATCCATCATCCACAGAGTTAAATCAAGTGCGTGTGTTCCAATATCAATTAACGGACCGCCGCCCTGCTCTTCCTCGTTTAAGAATACACCCCATGTGGGAACGGCGCGTCTTCTTACTGCATGTGCCTTAGCGTAATAAATTTCGCCTAAATCTCCTCTTTCACATGCCTTTTTAAGAAACTGACTGTCGGATCTAAATCTGTTCTGATAACCGATAGTAAGCTTCTTGCCGCTTTTTTTTGCAGCTTCAAGCATAAGCTTTGCATCTGCATATGTCTTTGCCATGGGCTTTTCACACATAACATGGCAGTCATGCTCAAGAGCATAAACGCTTATGGGTGAATGAGATTTATTTGGCGTAAGAACATACACCATATCAAGCTCTTCGTTATCAATCATTTCCTTGTAATCGGTATAAACCTTTGCACCCTCCGCACCGTACTCTTCAGCGAACTTCTTAGCTTTTTCCTCAATTATGTCGCAAAATGCGGTAAGCTTAATTTCCTCAATCTTTTTAATAGCCGGAATATGCTTCCCTTTTGCGATTCCTCCGCAACCAACTATGCCTGCCTTTAAAATCTTACTCACTTTAAGTCATCCCTTTCTTAAAACTTTGTTTTTAAAAATTCTATACTTTTAATCATGTTCTCCATGGGAGTATTATCAATATGATTGTCCTGCTCAACTATAAAATACTTCGTTCCGGACTTTATTGCCGCATCAAGAATAGTGTCCCAATCCTGACATCCGCCGCCAACAAAGCACATTTTAAAATTATTTTCCTCACTTGTCCTTTCGGTATTTATTTCTCCCGTAAAGTCTTTAAGATGTACTACAGGAACTTTGCCGCTATATTTCTTAATATATTCCTCAGGAGATGCGCCGGCATATTTTATCCAGCAAACATCCGGTTCGGGAGAAAGGTTTTCCAAACCAACAGACTCAATAAGCCAGTCGTTAAGATACTTTCCCTCAAATTTTACAAATTCATGACTGTGATTGTGATACAACAGCTCCATACCGTTCTTTCTTAAATTATTTGCAATGGATATGTATGTCTGCACTGTTTCGTCAAAGCTATCCGAACCCTTGTGCAGCTCTGTTTGCATATAAGGAACGGCAATGTACTTCAGTCCGATTTTTTTACAAAATTCTATTATTCCGCCCTCGTTCTCCTTCAGAGCATCATAGCCTATATGTGCGCTTACTGCCTCAAGACCGTATTTTTCCAGCATTGAGTTTATCTCATCGGCGGTTTTTCCGTAAAAATCGGCAAATTCCACACAGGTATATCCGGCCTCGCTGACTTTCTTTAACGCACTATCCATGTCATTTTCCATTTCATTGCGGATTGAATAAAGCTGCAACCCAAGTTTAATCTGATTATCCAATTTTCATCCTCCTGTTCTCACATGCAGTGGTAAAATATAGCACATGAAATGAATATTTGTGTTTTCTGACCTCAGTATAACACCGATATTTTCGTTTTAATATCATAATTTTATTAAAATATAGCAATTTTTTGTCCTATAGGATTTTCGTATTTCTTTTAATTTTCATAAAAATTTGTATATATTGACTAAAATATTTCCATTTAATCTATAAATTTTATATATTATTCCGTTTATAAATTTACAATGTTGATTTTTTAGAACAAAAATGATATAATAAAAATGAAAAAAAATTGAACTATTTTGTCGGAGTGATAATGTGAAAGAACCATATTTTGAACCGAAAAATCTAAAAAACGGTAGAATACCCAAGATTATTGCCCATTCTCAGAAAGCAAACGGAATAACAGTATGCTGCCCTGCTCATTATCACTCTTATATTGAGCTTATTTACTGTCTCTGCGGAAAATTTAAAACATGGGCGAACAATAATCAATACTACATATTTCCAGGGGATCTTATTGTAATAAATTCAAACGATGTGCACGCCATTCAATCTGTCAGCGAAGAAGGCGGAGAATATATTGTACTCAGATTTGAACCGGAAATTCTCTATGAATCTTCCCATGATATATTTGAGGCGAAATATACCCTTCCCTTTATTATCAATAATTCATCTACACAGAAGGTTTTTCCATACTCGGAAATTTATTCCACTGACATACCAAAGCTGATGCATAACGCTCTCAGTGAATACGAAAATGCCGATTACGGCTATGAGCTGGCTCTGCGTTCTGATATATGCAGAATATTTGTGTGGATTCTAAGATTCTGGAGCAGAAACGGCATTCAGTTTACCGAGGGCACATCAATATCATCAGAGCATATTAAAGCCATGCAGACGGTGCTTGAATATATAGCAGGTCATTACAGTGAGGAGATTTCCGCAGAATCCATGGCTGAGCTTGCCAATATGAGCTACAGTTACTTTTCCCGTATATTTAAACAGGTTATGAATAAAAGCTTTAACGATTATTTAAATTATGTGCGAATAATAGAAGCAGAAAAGCTTCTCGCTTCCACAGACAAAAGTATTACCGAAATTGCATACGAAACGGGGTTTTCATCAAGCAGCTATTTTATAAAAATATTTGATAAATATAAGGGAATGCCTCCCGGAAACTTCAGAAAAAAGTTCAATATTAAATTTGGCATGAAAAATGCATAGATTTCTGCAATGATTTTTCCGATATTATTTGTTTCGCTTGATTCACCAAAAAAAAGTCAACAAAAAGGCAAAAACTTTTTGTTGACTTTTATTATTAAAAAAATAATGTTTCCTATCAGCGTAATATTCCGAACATAAAGGTCTGCTATACTGTCAAGCTTTGCTCCTTTATCGTTGCTGCAACGGAGTCCCCTTGCCAATGCACCGTCTAAAACATCCGAAACACCGCAATAGCTATAAATTACAAAAAATGCACGGGAAAAAGATTGAATAGGTATCAGGCAAATAGTTAGTACAATCCTTGACATTGTAATACAATTTGGCAAATGCTTCATTATAAACAGCCTTTCATAAATTTAATTCAAATCAGAGCCTAATTTCAACAGGCATATCAATTTTCAGTTCGTCGGGCTTTACCGTGCAATTAAGCGCATTTATATATACACCCTTCTTCTTTGCTTCAATAAGCGTGTCGGCAAACTCAGGATGTGTTTTGCGGTTTGGAATAAAAAACGAGCAATTTTGCATTTGAATTACAAAAAATATATATGCCTCATACCCATCATCAACACACTCACACAACTCTTTAATATGCTTTACTCCCCTTTGCGTAGGAGCGTCGGGAAACATTACAATGCCGTTTTCCTCTAATGTAACGCCTTTGATTTCTGCAAAAATTTTTCTGCCGTCAGCTTCTATATAAAAATCAAAACGGGAATTTTTATATCTGCATTCAGGCTTTATAAGATTTATATTTTTAAAAAAACCACTATCCGTTACCCACTCTCCGAATACCTTGTTCGGAGCCTGACTGTCTATGTTAATCAGTTCCTGTCCTTTATATACCGATATTAAATCGTATTTGGTTTTCCTTGCGGTATTATCCCACTTTTGCACATATATTCTTGTGCCTTCATCAAGAAGCTCCCTGCACCTGCCCGTGTTCTTTACATGGCAGATTTCACGCTTTCCTTCCACCTCAATTTCCGCTATAAATCTGTTTGGGCGTGAAATAAATACTGCCGGCAAAATATTATCATATTTCATACTGTTCCCCCTTAAGTTCTATGGAAAATATATCATCTATGGGGATTTCTGTTCCATCATCAAATACCATTAGGTTTTCATACTCTTTTAATTTGCATATTGCGCCCGTTTTTGTAACATATGCACCGCCTGACTTTCTTTCATCAGGCACAAAATATGTTACAGAAGCAATAAGTCCTACATGAATATGAGCGTTGATATACCTAAGCTTTGTGTTAAGCTCTTCCTTTGCATATTCATCAAGCTCTGTTTTTCTATCCGTAAATCTTGCCGTTTCTGCAATTTCATCTTCATATCCCGACAACGCACGAAATGCACCAAACTGTGCGGCGCGTTCTGTCATGGACATGGCCTTTCTTTTTTTTGACTTATGGTGCACAAGATTTATTATTTTGTCATATTTATGTTCATCATATTTATAGTTCATTTGCCCCTCCTGATAATTCCGTCAATTTATTATACATGATTTAGCAAAAATAGTCTATAGTATTTTTTGTACAAAACAGTTATAGTTATTTACCTATAGGTTGAATAAAACTTATATATTTTACAAACAATAAAAAGTATGGTATTATTTACAAGTCAAAGGAAAAATTATGTGAAGGGAAGTAAGTATTATGAACGAAAAAAGAAAGAAGCTGTGGATACTGTTCAAATCCATGTTTATGCTGAGTGCCTGCACCTTCGGCGGAGGATTTGTAATTGTGTCACTTATGAAGAAAAAATATGTTGAAGAGCTGAAGTGGCTTGAAGAAGATGAAATGCTTGATGTTACGGCAATAACGCAGTCTGCACCCGGTCCGCTGCCTGTAAACGCATCGGTAATAATCGGATACCGTATGGCGGGCATTGTCGGCTCTCTGGTTGCTATTTTAGGAACCATACTTCCCCCAATGATAATAATATCTGTAATATCACTGTTTTATAATCAATTCAGAACAAATAAATATGTTGCAATTGCGCTTCAGGTAATGAGAGCAGGCGTGGCAGCGGTTATATTTGATGTGGTAATAAATCTTGCAAAGAATGTGTGGAAAACAAAGCGTGTTTTATACATTGCAATGATGATAGTAGCATTTATATGCACCTGTCTGCTTAAAATAAGTGCAATGCTTGTTATTATTTCCTGTCTTGTAATAGGAATTATGGACTTACTTGTAGAGACGATGAAAAAACATCGCCTCAATACTGCGGAAGGAGCTGAAAAATAATGTTACTTTTAAAATTATTCTTTGCTTTTATTCAGGTGGGATTGTTCAGCGTTGGCGGCGGCTATGCTGCAATACCGCTTATTCAGGACCAGATTGTTAACATACACGGACTTATGACATTAGAAGAATTTTCAGATTTAATCACCGTTGCGGAAATGACACCCGGCCCTATTTCCATAAACTCCTCTACATTTGTGGGTATGCGCCTTGCAGGTGTCGGCGGTGTGCTTCTTTGCACGCTGGGCTGTATTATCCCCTCCTTCTGTATCTGTCTTACGCTTGCACACTTTTACTACAAATACCGCACTGTGGGCGGTGTACAAACTGTCCTTGCGGCACTCAGACCGGCAGTGGTTTCACTTATTGCATCAGCCGGACTTTCTATATTGATGCTTGGGCTTTTTCAAAGTGACCTGTTTTCCGCATCAATAGAAAATCTCAGATTTGTTGAGCTTGGACTTTTCATCGGTTCTCTAATACTTCTTCGCAAATTTAAAGCGAATGCAATTGCAATAATTCTGGGCAGCGGTGTTGTGGGAACACTTATCTATGTTATTATGGGGATTTGACTTAAACTGATAAACATAGTATAATGGCATAAAGGGGTGTGTCACAAATGACTCTTCGGCATTTAAAAATCTTTGTATGCGTTGCAGAAAGCGGCGGTATGACTGCTGCGGCACAAAAGCTTTATGTTTCTCAACCAACAGTCAGCCAAGCAATAGCAGAGCTGGAGAAATACTACGGAGTTCGTCTGTTTGAAAGGCTTTCTCAAAAGCTTTATATCACAGATGACGGGAAGAAAATGATTTATTATGCACGCCATATAATTGATACCTTCAACGATATGGAAAATGCAATGAGAGAAACGGGAGAAAATTTGCAGCTGAATATCGGGTGCAGTGTATCTGTAGGCACATATCTTGTTAACCGTCTGCTTGATTTGGCTGAAGAAGGGTTAAAGAAATGCCGTGTAAATGTTACTGTCAACAACACATCATGTATTGAAAATATGCTTTTGTCAAATGAGCTTGATATAGGTATAGTTGAGGGGATTGTAACCAATCCCGATCTTGTAATAATTCCCGTCTGCCAGGACAATTTAGTGCTTGTCTGCGGAGCAGGTCACAAGCTTGCAGGGAGAAAAGGCTTAAGCCTTTCTGACTTAAACGGTGAGGATTTTATTTCAAGGGAAAAGGGCAGCACAGACCGTAATCAGCTTGAAAGACTGCTTGACGAGAATGGAATTATGCTTAACCGCATTTGGCATTGTTCTAATACAGAGGCAATCAAAAATGCCGTAATGCACGGCAGAGGTTTAGCGGCACTTTCTTCGATGATGGTTGAAAAGGAATGTGCTGAGGGCAAGCTTGTAACGCTGGAGGTGTCAGGACTTCCCATAAACAGAACCATAAATCTCTTATATCACAAAAACAAGTATATAACGCCGTCTATCAGAGTAATGCTTGATGTATGCGAAAAATACGAAGAGCGTAAATAAATCAGTTAAAAAAATAGGAGTTGTAGTAAAATGATTTTTTAAAAGTATTGTGCTACAACTCCTTGTTTTTGTGGCAAAAGAAAAACAGTGCAGAATTATTACATCTTGCAACAGTGTGCGTAAATCGCAAACGGGCGATTCATGAATCGCCCCTACGACGACGCCTCCAACACAGGAGATATACGCCGTGCTAAATAAATTGCCAGTCCAAGCTTAATAAGGTCAGGAATGATAAAGGGTATTACACACCAGGAAAGAACCATTGTAATACCTACGGCTCCATTGGTCTGAGCATAAACAACCATGAACCACACTGTTCCAAAGGTGTAACACACACCTAAACCAATAACCATAGCGAGAATTTCTGTCCACAGTTTTTTCCCCAGAAAATGAATAATCAGCCGATAGACCAGCCCCATAAAAATAAAACCAACAATATATCCACCTGTATTTCCAAGAAGAGCACCTATTCCTGAATTAAAATGCGTAAATACGGGAACGCCAATTGCTCCAAGGCATACATATACAATAATAGCTGCCGTACCACGCCCGCCGCCCAAAGCCGACAACACGAAAAACACGGCAAAGGTTTGCATGGAAAACGGCACGGTAGTCGGTATACTTATCCATGAGCATATGGTAATCAAAACCGCTCCCAATGCGATATATGCTAAATCAATTGTCCTAAATTTTTTCTTCATTTCTTTTGTATTATTCATAGTAAACCCCTCTCAAGCCTTCTTTGACTTGCATTATAGCACAAAAGGGACATATTGTCAACCTAACTTTTAAAATAAGTTGACAATATGTCCCTTGCTTCTGTTGTTCTCAAGCACGATGGCCGCCTATCTGGTTGTTTCTGTCTTTGGTTGTAGCACCCTCTTCAAGATTCGTTCCTTTCAGCACTGCATTTTTACCATACTTGTTCCTGAGCTTAATGGTAGTCTCTTGAATTGCACGCTCTTTTTTCAGGTCATTTTCCTCTTGCTTACGCTTTTTCTGTTGTTCTTCATAATCAGTAAACAAATCAAGTTGTTCTAAGCTTTGATTTTGCTCTATATCTTCCTCAGAAATAACATGGTTTACAGATATATTTACCCGCCTTACAAGCAGCCTTGGATTTACAATTTCATCAAAAAGCTTCATAACCGCTTGCACAATCAGCATTGATGAAGATGTAAATCTTCCGATATTTGCCGTACCATGGGCATGCTTTGGAATTTTTCTGCCGTAATTATCTGTTGTGACCTCACCTTTATATTGGTTTCTTATTTCAGAATTGGTAAGATTTTCTATGTCATAGCCCACGGTGAGAACAACCTGGTCAGAAGCCATCCTCTTTTCCACCAAATCCAAAGCAAGCAGCTCAGACATTTCACGAACAATCAATTTTGCCTTATCAAAATCATAAGGGCAATGGAGAACCTGCCCGGAGCCAATGCTTTTATTTTCAGGCTTATATTCCCTGATGTCTTTTATTGTGCAAGGCTCCCAGCCCCATGCATGGTCGATTAAAAGCTCTGCATTTACACCAAAAAGCTTATAAAGCTTGTCCTCTCCATATTCCGAAAGGGAACACTCTGCTATATCTCCCATTGTATACAGTCCGTTTTCTTCAAGCTTTTTGGCATAGCCCTTCCCCACTCTCCAAAAATCTGTAAGTGGCCTATGGTGCCAAAGGCGTCTGCGATATTGCATTTCGTCAAGCTCTGCAATTCTCACACCGTTTTCATCGGCAGGCATTTTCTTTGCAACAATGTCCATTGCGATTTTTGCAAGATACATATTTGTGCCTATTCCCACGGTTGCGGTTATACCCGAAGTTGCCAAAACATCACGAATCATCTTCATTGCCAGCTCCCGTGGAGAACGATTATAAGTAGCCAGATAATTTGTGACATCAATAAACACCTCGTCAATTGAATACACATGAATATCCTCAGGTGCTATATATTTCAAGTAAATATTATATATTTTTGTGCTGTACTCTAAATAATGCGCCATTCTTGGGGGTGCGACAATATAGGCAAGCTCAAGTGACGGATTTTTTTTAAGCTCAAGATAATTGCTTGACTCTCCCGTAAAAATTTTTTCGGGAGCTTTCTGCCTTCGCTGATTATTTATTGCCTTTACCCTTTGCACCACCTCAAAAAGCCTTGGTCTGCCGGGGATTCCGAAAGATTTCAGAGCAGGAGAAACGGCAAGACATATGGTTTTTTCCGTTCTTGAAGCGTCTGCCACAACAAGATTTGTTGTCATTGGGTCTAGATTTCGCTCCACACATTCAACTGATGCATAAAAGGATTTTAAGTCTATACATATATATTTTCTATTCACTTTTATGCCTCCTCAGATTTTATTTTATCCGTTTAATAGCATTCTTTTAAAATTTCCAATATTTCATCGTTTGATACATACTTGTATGTTCCTCCGGGAACGGTGGATTTTGCAATTTTCGGAAGCATATCCTCCGTAGCACCAATTTCACGAAGTGTCTGGGGAATGCCCATTTCTTTTATAAAGTCTGAAAGCTTTTCTATTCCGCTAAGAGCCGCTTCGTCTTTTGTCATGGCGTCAGTATCAACATTCCATATCCTTTTGGCAAAGCGGACAAACTTATCAATACCGTTTTTATAAATATGTTTGTAATAGGGGATTGAAACTATGGCAAGACCGACTCCATGGGCGCAATCTGTATATGCGCCGATTTGATGCTCTATATTGTGAACCTCCCAGTCCTGCTCCTTGGAAAGCCCCGTAACGGTATTAAGGCCGAGGGTTGCGCACCACATAATATTGCTTCTTGCTTCATAATCCTGTGGATTCACAAGGGCTTTTCTTGTGGCATTTATAAGCGCTTCCATTACGCCTTCCGTTACATAATCGGTTGTATTGTCATCATCACCTGAAAAATATTGTTCCATAAGGTGAGACATAATATCAAATACTCCGCTTACCATCTGATACTTGGGTACACTGTATGTGTATTCAGGATTTAATATGGAAAATAAGGGGTTTACATTGGGTGTAAACACTCTTCCGCCTTTAATCATCTTTTCCTCATTTGT
The DNA here is from genome assembly GCA_036307325.1 of Clostridia bacterium. GTDB lineage: Bacteria > Bacillota > Clostridia > UMGS1883 > UMGS1883 > UMGS1883. The sequence goes on along the minus strand of JAXJXW010000162.1, from coordinate 2,997 downwards.
TATAACAGAGCCTGCGTTCATTTCAGATGCCGTGCCTGTCATTGTGAGAATTGAGCCTACAGGCACAATTTTATTTTCAACAGGCTTAAATTCTTCCCAATATTTTTTCCACGGGTCACCCTCACAATATGCTGATACGGAAATGGCCTTGGAGCAGTCAATTACGCTTCCGCCGCCCACTGCCAGAATCAAATCAATATTATTTTCTCTTACTAAAGCTGCGCCCTCAAGCACCTGTTTATAGGTAGGGTTGGGTTTAATTCCCGAAAGCTCAATAACATTCTTTCCGCAGTTATTTAAAATACTCATAACTTTATCGTATAATCCCAATTTTTTTATTGAGCCTTTTCCGTACACAAGCAAAACATTTTTACCGTAGTTTTCAAGCTCCCCCTTTAAATTATCAATGGCGGATTTTCCAAAATAAATTTTTGTAGGGTTGTAAAAATTAAAATCAAACTTCATTTTAATACGCTCCTTAAATAGAATCCCCCTTTATAAATATATAAAGCTAACTTTTCCCCAAGTGTAAGTATTACCCTTTAACCAAAGTTTTTCTATTTTTTATAAAACAGAGTAGTTTCTTTATTTTGAAACTACTCCATAAAAATATCCTTATGTGGCTATCGCAAAGCACCGCTTGCTTTTTAAATTACATAGGATGAACTTTATTTTCCTTATCTGCAAGCTCAGGGTCAATCTTATATTTTTGCCCCTGGCGATACTCAAAGTATTTAACGGCAACCTGACCGAAAAGAGCATAGCTCAGTACATCCTCATCCTGCTCGATATATTCATTGATTTCACTTCTAAACTTATCAAGCTCATTGGGAATATCATCAGCCGGTCTACCTGTAATGCGCTTTTCATCTCCGAGAATTTTCTTTGCAAAATCCTCCTTAATTTCAACAGGCGTCTTACCGTATTCACCTTTAACAAGTCCGCGGAATTCTTTTGTAACATTCTTGTATCTTTCACCGAGAACCACATTTAAAACTGCCTGTGTACCCACAATCTGGCTTGTAGGAGTTACAAGAGGCGGGAAACCTGCATCCTCACGAACACAAGGAACCTCCTTAAGAACCTCTTGGAATTTATCCTCTGCACCAAGCTGCTTAAGCTGAGAAATAAGATTTGAAAGCATACCTCCGGGAACCTGATACTTAAGTGTATTTACATCAACGGCAAGAGCTTTGGGATTAAGAGTTCCGTTTGCAATATACTTTTCACGGATAGGTCTGAAATAATCGGCAATTTCGCTGAGAAGTCCAAGGTCATAGCCCGTATCATATTCAGTGCCCTTAAGAGTTGCTACCATAGGCTCGGTTGCAGGCTGAGATGTACCCATAGCAAAGGGAGACATAGCACAGTCAATAATATCAACACCTGCTTCAATTGCCTTAAGATATGTCATTGAAGCAACACCGCTTGTGTAATGGGTGTGCAGTTCAATGGGAATCTTAACAGCCTTTTTCATTCCTGAAACAAGCTCATAAGCGTTGTAAGGAGTGAGAAGGCCTGCCATATCCTTTATACAAATGGAGCTTGCGCCCATATTCTCAAGGTCTTTAGCGAGCTTAATAAAGGTTTCATTTGTATGAACAGGGCTGATTGTATAAGAAATAGCAGCCTGAACATGACCTTTTTCCTGAATTGTAGCTTCTATTGCCGTTTTAAGATTGCGAACATCGTTTAAGGCGTCAAATATTCTTATATATCAACACCGTTGGCAATAGACTTCTGCACAAAGTATTTTACAACATCATCGCCGTAATGACGGTAACCGAGAATGTTCTGACCGCGGAAAAGCATCTGGATAGGCGTGTTTTTAGCTTTATCCTTAATCTTTCTGAGTCTTTCCCAGGGGTCTTCATTCAAGAAACGCAGACAACTGTCAAAGGTTGCTCCGCCCCACGCCTCAAGCGCATTATATCCAACCTTATCAAGAAGCTCAACCGCACCGAGGATTTCATCAGTTGTCATTCTTGTTGCTATAAGCGACTGATGCGCATCACGAAGAATTGTTTCTGTTATTTTAACGCTTTTTTTATTAGCCATATTTAATCCTTCCCTTCCAAATTATTTAAACAATGCAAGGAATACACCTGCCGCAACGGCACTGCCTATTACGCCTGCAACATTGGGACCCATTGCGTGCATCAAAAGGAAGTTTGAGGGGTTTTCCTTCTGACCTACCGACTGAGCTACACGAGCCGCCATGGGAACGGCACTAACGCCTGCACTTCCTATAAGCGGATTTACCTTACCGCCCGTTGCCTTGCACATAATCTTACCGAAAATTACGCCTGCCGCCGTGCTCACGCTGAACGCAAGAAGTCCAAGGCAGATAATAAGAATTGTTTTCGGTGTTATAAATGTATCTGCCGTTGCCGTTGCTCCAACAGTAATACCCAGGAAAATAGTTATAATATTCATAAGCTCATTCTGGGCAGTCTTGCAAATTCTGTCAACAACGCCGCTTTCCTTAAACAGATTGCCAAGCATGAGCATACCAACCAAAGGCGCCGCATCAGGGATAAGGAGCACAACAACAATGGTTACAATAATCGGGAAGAGAATTTTTTCTCTTTGTGTAACAGGGCGAAGCTGCTCCATTACAATCATTCTTTCTTCCTTGGTTGTAAGAGCCTTCATAATAGGCGGCTGTATAATGGGAACAAGCGCCATGTATGAATATGCCGCAACGGCAATTGCACTCAGAAGCGAAGGCGCAAGCGTCTTTGTAACATAAATAGCGGTAGGGCCGTCAGCACCGCCGATAATACCAATGGAAGCCGCTTCCTTAAAGATTGTTTCCATTGTACCGTCAGCACCAAATCCTCCGATTTGGAACGCACCCAGGAAAATTGCCCCGAGGAAGGTTATAAATACACCAACCTGTGCCGCCGCACCAAGCAAAATGCTCTTCGGGTTGCTGATGAGTGGACCAAAATCCGTCATACATCCAATACCCAGGAATATAAGCGGAGGATATAT
>JAXJXW010000161.1:0-4264 GCA_036307325.1 Clostridia bacterium | reverse complement strand
TGACAGTCCCACATAAATGACTACCTACTGCAACATGAACAAAATCGCCAACTGTACAGTCGTGATCCACGGAAGAACAGGTATTGATGATACAACCTTTCCCTAAATGCGTTCCCGGATTGATTACAGCACCAGCCATGACTACAGTTCCTTTGCCTACCACCACATCTTCCGCAACAACTGCATCTGGATGAATGAGCGTAACCAGTTTTTCATCTGGTATAGATTCCTGTATCTGCTTCCGGACACCTGCATTGCCAATCCCAATGATTACATCGGCATCTATCATTCCTGCTTCAGTGCTTTTTCCTATTACCGGATAACCTCCACATTCGTGGACACTTTCATCGTCATCTAAAAAAACGATCTCACTGTAGCCATTCTTTTTTGCAATATCTGCAACTACCTTTCCGTGACCGCTCGCACCGATAATTGCTAATTTCCTCATTTCTATACCTCCGCATTTACTTTTGCTTCAGCAGTTTCTGTGCCCATGAATTCCTCCATGGTTGCGGAGGTTTCAGAACTGATTCCTTCTCGTTTTAATACTGTCCATACGGTCTTGAAGATGATCTTCCAGTCCCCAAGAAAAGTAATGTGGTCTACATACTCCACATCCAGATCAAATTTTTCTTCCCAACTGATAGCATTTCTTCCATTTACCTGCGCCAGCCCTGTAAATCCCGGTCTGACTTCATGCCTTCTCGCTTGATGTTCGTTATAAAGCGGAAGATACTTGACGAGGAGCGGACGAGGACCGCAGATTGAAAGCCGTCCCGACAAAATCAAAAAAATTTCTGGCAATTCATCCAAAGACGTAGAGCGCAGCAGTTTGCCAAAAGACGTAAGGCGTTGCTCGTCCGGCAATAATTCTCCATTCACATCTCTCTCATTCGTCATTGTGCGGAACTTGTACAACTTGAATATCTCCCCGTGCAATCCCGGTCTTTCCTGCGCAAACAGGACAGGAGAACCGATCTTGATCTTTACCAGAATCGCAATAACCAGCATGACCGGGCTTAAAACGATACACGCAAGCAATGCACACAGAAAATCCTGGGGACGCTTTATGTACTTTTCATAAAAGCCTTTTTTATGCTCCATGTCCTTTATGTCCTCCTACAGCACTTAATTCCTTTGCTTCTTATACCGGCACCGATTCACATTGATTCCTTATTTCATCAGCCTCTTCTGCTTTTTCATTCACTTCCTCAGGGGTCCTGAATGTGGGAACAACCTTCCTTAAAGCATCGCGCACAAAATCATCATCACCCGTTTCACACGCCAGCTTTAGTATTTTCAGCTTCTCATCAAGCTCTTTCTGAGATATGGGCATATCTCTCTCAACAAAAATCAGACTGTTATCCGTTTTATCAAGCTCTTCTGTTTTCACAAGAAGCTCCTCATAGAGCTTCTCTCCCGGTCTTAATCCCGTTTCAATAATTTCAACTCCCTGAACTCCGGATAAGCGAATCATGCTCTCCGCAAGGTCAAGAATCCGAACTGGATGCCCCATATCAAGGACAAACAGTTCCCCATTCTTTGCCATAGCACCGCTTGCAAGAACAAGCTGGCTGGCTTCGGGAATTGTCATAAAATATCGGACAATACGCTTATCCGTCAATGTAACAGGGCCGCCGTTTGCAATCTGCTTCTTAAACAGCGGGATAACTGACCCTGCCGAACCAAGCACATTTCCAAAACGAGTGGCACTGTAGGATGTCCCACCGTGTGTGCTTGCACTTTGCACCATCATTTCGCACATGCGCTTCGTTGCACCCATGACATTTGTGGGGTTTACCGCCTTATCTGTAGATACCATCATAAAGCGCTCTGTTCCATACGCTTCACAAAGCTCAATCAAATTTTTCGTTCCGAATACATTATTCTGAACCGCCTCAACACAATTATGCTCCATAAGGGGAACATGCTTATGTGCGGCAGCATTGATTACAATCTGAGGTTGATATGTAGCAAAAACCTTTTCCAGCGCCCGCTTGTTGGTGATGGACAATATCTCAATACGAATATCCATCTTCCCTGCGTAAGCAATCCTTAATTCCTGCTGAACATCATATGCACCATTTTCATAAATGTCCAGAATAATAAGCTGCTTTGGCTGCATTTTCGCCAGTTGCCTGCATAATTCAGATCCAATGGAACCTCCGCCGCCCGTAATCAATATCACCTTATTGCGGTAATAGGCATCCGTTCTTTCATCATTTACCATAATGGGCTTTCTGAACAACAGCTCTTCAACATCGAATTCCCTTAGGTGACGCTTTCCACCCGGCACATGCATTGTTGGGTAGTCATACACCTTAATCTTATATCCTGCCTTTTGATAATACTTATAGAGGTTTTTCCTTTTTTCATCATCACTATTGGGAATTGCAAATACAACCTCCTGAACATCAAGAAGCTTCAGCTTTTCAAGGGTTGCCTCTTCTTCAAAAAGCACGGGAATACCGTGAATATCTCTTCCAACCTTTTCTTTACTCACATCAATAAAGCACGAAGGAGTATATGCGGAAGCGGTACTGTTCAAAAGCTCTTCAGCCAGGCTGACCCCTACTCTGCCTGCCCCGATAATAGCAATTTTTATTTTGGTTGCTTCAACAGAACGCTCTCCAACAATCCTTTTTCCTGCAAATAATCTCAAAATAAGCAGGAGAAATTTCCCAAGTGGCGTACTGTTATTTCCGCATTTAAAGGCATAACGATAAACCATTCGCATTGCCAATGCACCCAACAGATTCATAGAAAAAATTGCAAGCAGCCTTGAAAAAGCAATATGTTGAACCGCAAACAATCTTTCCAACACAAGCGCAACTATAAAAGCAACAGAATCGGTAATAAGCAACCGTATGTAGCACTGTATACCGCCATATCTCCAAATCTGACTATATACGCTTCCTAATAATCTGGTTGCAAATACTGCCACAAAGCTTATAAATATCTGAACCGTTACTCCGTGAGCTGAAAGCTTATTGCCCGAAAAGACAAGCAATAGCAAATCAAGCAAAATAAGAATAAAAGCATCATACAAGATAAGCTGCCAACGGACATTCATTCTTTCTTTCATATTTTTCCCTCTTCAGCGTTTAGTGTATTAAAAACAACTCTTTATTATTTCTATAATTTGTTCCTGTTGCTTTACAGTCATCTTATTATCACTGGGCAAGCACAGTCCTCTTTCAAAAATATCCATGCCCACATCTATACATCCGCCTTCTATATATGCATTGGTTCTTGCTCTGCCGTTTCCTTCTTTCGTTATAAACGGATTCATGCGATATATAGGCTGCATGTGCATTGGTTTCCATATAGGGCGACCCTCCGCATTGTACATTGCAAGCACATCAAGTATTTCCGTAGGACAGCTCTTTCCCGACTCCCCGATATAGAGCGCCTTCTGCTCGCTGCGAACCTGCTTGCACATGGCGTCCTTATCAATCAGCATGCAGCTAAGCCAGAAGTTCGGTTCCGAATTTTCGGCATCAAAAGGATTCATGGAAACGGGAAGGGATTTAAATCCTTCTTTATATCTTTCATATATTGCTTTTTTCTGTGCAATATGCTGCTCTAAATGGGGAATCTGCCCTCTGACAACACCTGCAATTACATTGCTCATGCGGTAATTATATCCCAATTCCTCATGCTGATACCAGGGAGCATTCTCCCTTGCCTGTGTAGACCATTTGCGCACCTTGTTTGCGGCGTCCAAATCGTCTGTCAAAAGCATACCGCCTGAGGAGCCTGTAATTATCTTGTTTCCGTTAAAAGAAATTGCATTATATGTACCGAACGAACCTGTCTGAACGCCTTTATATGTAGCACCGAGAGACTCAGCGGCGTCTTCAATTATAACCGCACCGTATTTATCGCATATAGCCTTAATTTCATCAATCTTTCCCGGCGTTCCGTATAAGTGAGCGACCACCACCACCCTGATATTAGGGTATAATTCAAATGCTTTTTCCAGAGCTTCGGGGTCCATATTCCAGGTGTCATACTCAGCATCAACAAATACAGGGACTCCCCCCTCATACACAACCGGATTAACAGTTGCATCAAAAGTCATATCACTGCATATGACTTTTTCCCCCGGCTTCACACCGGCAAGCTTAACCGCCATATGAAGTGCCGCCGTTCCGGAGGACAAATGAACCGCATATTTACAACCAACTTTTTCGCATATTGCCTTTTCTGTTTCATTTATGTTAGCGCCTACCGTTGACATCCAGTTAGACTCATATGCTTC
>JAXJXW010000160.1:0-10045 GCA_036307325.1 Clostridia bacterium | reverse complement strand
TATAAATGAATATAAATATAATAAGCGTGGGAAAAATTAAAGAAGATTACTTTGTTAAAGCAATGGCTGAATACGAAAAGCGTATCAGCCGTTTTTGTAAAATAAACAGTATATATCTCAATGACAGAAAAATACCCGACAACCCCACAGACGGTGAATGTGCACGGGTACTACAAGCCGAGGGTGAGGATATTTTAAAAAAAATTATGCACGGTGATTTTGTGATTGTCCTGTGCGTTGAGGGCAAGCAGCTTTCCAGCACGGAGCTTGCAAAAAAGCTTGGTAATATTATGCAGATAAGCTCAAATATCGACTTCGTTATCGGAGGGTCTCTGGGACTGTCTGAGAAAGTGAAAGCACGGGCGGATTTAAAGCTCAGTCTTAGTGAAATGACATTTCCTCACAGAATTGCCCGTCTTGTGCTGGAGGAACAGATTTATCGTGCATTTAAAATCAATGCAAACGAAACTTATCACAAATAATAAAAACAATTTTGCACAAGGCATAAAAAGGGGAAGAGATTTGCACAACATGCAAATCTCTTCCTCTTTTATGCTTAGTCTTATTTGATATTTGCTTTAAGCTTATCAAGCTCTTCCTTGATTTCTTCGGGAAGTCTGTCGCCGAACTGTGCAAAGTATTCTTCGATACCTGCAATTTCCTTCTGCCATACTTCCTTATCAACTGAAAGAAGCTCTTTAAGTGTTTCCTCAGAAATATCAAGGTCTGTTGTATCAATATCCTTGGGAAGGTAACCGATGGGGCTTTCAACTGCATCTGCAGTGCCTGCACATCTGTCAAGAATCCAAAGGAGAACTCTCATGTTGTCACCAAAGCCGGGCCAGATGAAGTTGCCGTCTTCGTCCTGTCTGAACCAGTTAACATGGAAAATCTTAGGAGCCTTATCTTCATCAAGCTCTTTACCCATGTCAATCCAGTGTCCCCAGTAATCAGCCATGTTGTAACCAACAAAGGGCTTCATAGCCATGGGATCGCGTCTTACAACACCAACTGCACCTGTTGCGGCAGCAGTTGTTTCAGAAGCCATTGTAGCACCGATGAATACACCGTGGTTCCAATCTCTTGCCTGATATACAAGGGGAGCAGTCTTCGCACGGCGTCCGCCAAATACGATAGCACTAATCGGCACACCCTGAGGATTCTCAAATTCCTTGGAAATACAGGGACAGTTAACTGCAGGAGCAGTAAATCTTGAGTTAGGATGAGCAAGCTTTTTGCCTTCAGCGGTATATTCCTTACCGTTTACTCTCTTGCCTGTCCACTCAATTGCATGTTCGGGAGGATTCTTATCAAGACCTTCCCACCAAACTGTCATATCATCTTCATTGATAGCAACATTTGTGAAGATTGTGTTCTTCTTTGTTGCAGCAAGTGCGTTGAAGTTAGTCTTTTCGCTTGTTCCGGGAGCAACGCCGAAGAAGCCTGCTTCAGGGTTGATTGCGTAAAGTCTTCCGTCGGGGCCTTTTCTTATCCAGCTGATGTCATCACCGACTGTCCAAACCTTGTAGCCCTTCTTCTTAAGATATTCCGGAGGAATGAGCATTGCAAGATTTGTCTTACCGCAAGCTGAAGGGAATGCGGCACAGATGTACTTAACCTCACCCTTGGGATTTTCAAGACCGAGTATAAGCATATGTTCAGCCATCCAGCCCTCTTGCTTACCAAGATATGAAGCAATTCTGAGAGCAAAGCACTTCTTACCGAGAAGTACATTTCCGCCGTATGCAGAGTTGATTGACCAGATTGTGTTATCCTGGGGGAAGTGAACAATATATCTTTCATCAGGATTAACATCCTTCTTTGCGTGAAGGCACTTAATGAAATCACCGTCATTACCAAGCTGGTCAAGAACCGGCTGACCGATTCTTGTCATAATAGCCATGTTAAGTACAACATAAATACTGTCAGTAAGCTCTATACCGATTTTTGAGAAGGGAGAGCCTACAGGACCCATTGAGTAAGGAATAACATACATTGTTCTTCCCTTCATTGAGCCGTCATAAAGCTTTTCAAGCTTAGCATACATTTCCTTGGGGTCCATCCAGTTATTGATAGGACCTGCCTCTTCCTTCGTGGGAGTACAGATAAAGGTTCTGTCCTCAACACGGGCAACATCATTCTCTGCCGTTCTGTGATAGTAACAGCCCGGAAGCTTTTCCTCGTTTAATTTAATCATTTCGCCTGTTGCAACAGCTTCAGCTCTGAGCTCATCAAGCTGCTTTTCGGATCCGTCAATCCAAATTACTTCATCAGGCTGGGTAAGCTTAACCATTTCGTCAAGCCATGTTAATACCGTTTTGTTTTCTGTCATAACAATTCTCCTTTCCGGAACTACAAATTTTCCTTTTTACATTATATACCAAGCTTTTTTAAATGTCCACATATTTTTTGCTTTTTAACAAATAATTTTTATTTTGTTCGCATTTTTTTACTTTTTCAAAGAATAATTTAAAAGCCTGCAAAAATCCTCCGGTGAAAGTGCCTCTCCCCGAACCGTGGAGGAATATCCTGCTCCCTCAACCGTCTTTATTACATCTTCCTTGCTTCCAAAAATTCCCGATGAAGAAAGGGCATTTACAAGGGTTTTCCTTCTCTGGGAAAATGCGGCTTTGACAAGCTTAAAATACATTTCTTCAGAACATGGCGAAACAGACGGTTTTTCAAGAATGTTAAGGCACACAACGGCGCTGTCAACCTTCGGTGCAGGAATAAAGGCTGATGCCGGAACGCTCATTTTTATTTCAGGCTTTGAAAAATACTGCGCCGCAACCGTTATTGCACCATAGTCCTTACTGCCTGCCTTTGCACAAAGGCGGAGGGCCACCTCCTTTTGTATCATTATGACAATTTTTTCAAACGGCAGTCTGCTTTCAAGAAGCGCCATAATCACGGGCGTGGTTATATAATAAGGCAAATTTGCCGCAACGCTTACCTGCATACCTGAAAATTCCTCTGCCAGAAGCTTTTTAAGGTCAACCTTCAAGCAGTCCTCCCAGATGAACGATATATTATCAAACCCTGCAAGAGTTTCATTAAGCACATTTTCAAGACGCCTGTCAAGCTCTATGGAAACAACCTTTTCAGCTCTCATTGCAAGAGCCGCCGTCAGGCTGCCGAAGCCCGGCCCGATTTCAATAATACCCCGGGCATTTTCCGCTGCACACTCTGCCATAGCAAGCGGCACATCAGGGTCAGTAATAAAGTTTTGCCCCATGCTTTTTGAAAAGGCAAAGCCGTATTTATTACATAAATATTTGATGATTTTAGGATCAGTAAGCTCGTACATATTACACCTCTAAAATAAAAGAGCCGCATAAAACGAATACCGCTTCACTGCAGCTCTTATAATATTTTGATTATCTCAGCCTCCGAGATATGCCTTTTTAATATTATCACTCTCGGCAAGCTCTTTGCCTGTTCCCGAATATGCTATTTTACCGTTTTCAAGAACATATGCTCTGTCTGAGATAGCAAGTGATTTACCTGCGTTCTGCTCAACAAGAAGTATTGTTGTACCGCTTTTGTGGATTTCCTTAATAATATCAAAAACCTGGTCAACAAGAAGCGGAGAAAGGCCCATTGAAGGCTCATCAAGCATAAGAAGCTTCGGCTTGGACATGAGGGCACGCCCCATTGCAAGCATCTGCTGCTCACCCCCGGAAAGAGTACCTGCTATCTGGTTTTTTCTTTCCTCAAGCCGTGGGAAACGCTGATAGATTGCTTCAAGGTCCTCCTTCTTCTGCTTGGTATCCTTGTTTGTATATGCTCCCATAAGGAGGTTTTCATACACGGTTAGCTCCTGAAAAACTCTTCTTCCTTCAGGAACCTGCGTCATACCCATACGAACAATAGCGTGTGCGGGAACCTTGTTAATAAGCTGCCCCTGATATTTTATGGTACCGCCCTTTGCGGGAATAAGCCCCATAATGCTCTGCATGGTAGTTGTTTTGCCGGCACCGTTTGCACCGATAAGAGTTACGATTTCACCTTCGTTTACTTCAAAGCTTATTCCTTTAATAGCCTGAATAACGCCGTAAAAAACCTCAAGGTCCTTTATTTCCAATAATGCCATAAAACAACCCCCTTACTTTCCGATATATGCCTTAATAACTTCAGGGTCATTAAGTGCATCGCTTACTTTGCCTTGAATAAGCGTTGTGCCAAAGTTAAGCACTGTTACCTCATCGCAAAGACCTGATACAAATTTGAGGTCATGCTCTATGAGAAGTATTGTCATATCAAACTTATCCCTTATAAGCCTTATTGTTTCCATAAGCTCTTCCGTTTCATTCGGGTTCATTCCTGCGGCAGGCTCATCAAGAAGCAAAAGCTTCGGGTTTGTAGCAAGTGCACGGGCTATCTCAAGCTTTCTTTGCTTTCCGTAAGGAAGATTGCACGCAAGGTTGTTGCGCTCCTCCTCAAGACCGAATATTCTCAAAAGCTCTTTTGCCCGTTCACGCATATCTGCTTCAGAAGTGTAGTACTTAGGCAGTCTGAACATGCTTTCAAAGGGATTTGCTTTAAATTCAGGCTGGTTATGAAGCCCTACCAGAACATTTCTTATAACGCTCATGTTATTAAAAATCCTTATATTTTGGAAGGTTCTTGCTATTCCCTTGTGGTTTATGGTCTCCTGGGATTTTCCTGCAAGCTCCTCCCCATCAAGGAAGAAGGTTCCCGTTGTGGGTGCATATACGCCTGTAAGCATATTGAAAATAGTTGTTTTACCGGCACCGTTAGGACCGATTAAACCGTAAAGCTGATTTTTCTTGATTTTGATATTTATATCCTGTGCAGCCTTCAAGCCGCCGAAGGAGATACCGAGATTTTTTGTTTCAAGTAAATATTCACTCACTCTTCATCTCCCCCTTCCTCTTTCTTTGCGCCGCTTTCATTTGCAACATCCACTGTGAGAATCGCATCCATATCAATCTTTGTGGGGATTCTGTTCCACTGTGCGGAGTCGTCTTTAATTGATGACTGCTGCTTTTTTATTTTTTCTTCCCCAAGAGCTTTTTGATTTTTTGCCTTTGTTCTTTTTAAAGAAAATCTTTCTTTAAAAGGCTTAAGAGCCGGCGCATTGTTAAATATTACGATTGTTATAAGAATAAGGGCGTAAATCAAAAACTTAAGTGCCGCCAAATCACCTGAGAGCCTTGTGGTGAGCTGGAAGTTTATATAAGTAATGAGTGTTGCGGCGATGATAGAGCCGTTAATGCTTCCCATACCGCCCAGAACAACCATTACGAGAATTTCGATAGAATAGTTATAAGAGAAGAACGAATAAAGCACGGGCGTGGTGAAATGCCCGTATATAACGCCTGCAATACCTGCAAAGAAGGCGGAAACTACAAATACAAAAAGCTTGTAAAAGGTAACATTTATTCCCATTGCCTTTGCGGCAATTTCATTATCTCTTATAGCGGTAATTGCTCTTCCGTGCTTACTTCTTACGAGGTTTTGCACCAGAATAAGCATAATTATAACTGCAATCAATGCAATTACAAAAAGGTCTGTGGGATATTTCTTTGTAGAAAGTCCCAGTGCGCCGCCGAAGGTTTTAAGGTTTTTGAAAACTGTTCTTACAATTTCTCCGAAGGCAAGGGTTACAATGGCGAGATAGTCGCCTTTAAGCCTTAAAGCCGGAAGCCCGATTATAAAGCCGAATACTGCCGCAACCAAACCGCCGATAAGCATGCTTATCACAAGTATAAGAAGGGGCGATGCAATAAATGCGTGCATTTGCTTTGCCGCAAAACAGCCTATATATGCCCCAAGGCACATAAAGCCGGCATGTCCCAAGCTAAGCTCGCCCAAAAATCCTACAACAAGGTTAAGGGAAACGGCAAGAATAATTGAATAAGCAATCTGTGTAATAAGATTTGCCGTTGAACGGTTAAGCGTTCCCGAATACATCATTGAAGAAGTGATGATAAGGAAAAGCGCAATCACGATATAGTTGACATAATGCTTTAATTTAAAGCTTTTGCGGATATTTTTTATATATTCAGCCATATATCAAACCTTCTCTCTTCTCTGCTTTCCAAGCAATCCGGTGGGTTTTACAAGTAAAATAAGTATAAGCAATGAAAATTCAAAAGCGGTGGTGTAAGGAGCAAGCACGGGAATACTGAGGGATATTTTTTCTATCATTCCCAAAAGCACGCCGCCTATCATGGCACCCGGTATTGAACCTATACCGCCGATAACCGCCGCAGTAAATGCCTTTATACCGGGCATTGAACCGAGAGTCGGGCTGACGCTTGGAATCTGCATAAGATAAAAGATACTGGCAAATGCCGCCAAGGCTGAACCAATGGCAAATGTAAGCGTGATAATCATGTTTACATTTATGCCCATGAGCTGAGATGCGCCTCTGTCTTCGGAAACGGCAATCATTGCACGGCCAAGTCTTGTCTTTTTAACGAACAAAGTGAGAAGCGCCATAACAAGCGCACCAATAACAAGCGTAATAATAGTTGAATAGTTAATCTTTACCCCTGCTACCGTAACCGAACTGAGCGAGGGAAGCTGAACACTTTGTGACTTTGCCCCGAAGATAAGCTGTGCTACGCTTTGCAGAAAATAGCTGACACCGATAGCCGTTATAAGCACCGCAAGAGGCGATGCGCCGCGAAGCGGTCTATATGCAAGCCTTTCAATCATCACGCCGAAAATCGTGCATACCACCACTGCCACAACAAAAGCCAAAAACGGATGTCCACTCATTGCAAGTGTTGTCAATATTGCATATGCGCCAACCATAATAATATCGCCATGTGCAAAATTAAGCATTTTAGCAATACCGTATACCATGGTATATCCAAGTGCTATAAGCGCATAAATGCTGCCCAGGCTAAGTCCATCAATAAATGTACTCATTAGATTTCCCCCTTCAAAGGATCTGTATTAACCACACAAGGGTTTAAAAATAAGCAAAACAAGCTTTTGGTCGGGCGATAACCACCCAACCAAAAGCAAATTCGCTGCAGGGCCGTGATTTAAGTATATCAGCCCTCTATCTTAAGTTCTACAATCTGAGGAAGCTTTGAGCAAGCGCCTGTTGCATCCCACTTCATTGTACCTGTTGCACCAACATATTCAAATTCACCTGTAATTGTTTCAACAAGAATATCGCAAAGGTCTGATGCGCTGATTGTAACATCCTTTACATCAGCCTTCTTCATAGCTTCATAGATAGACATTACTGCATCAAAACCATCAGCTGCGAACTGGTCGGGTGCCTTTCCGTATTCAGCCTTGTAAGCTTCAACAAACTTCTTTGTTGTAGCATCTGTGCTGTTTACATCGAAAGGTGTGATGTATTTAATTTCATTCTTAACTGAAGAATCAATCTGGTCTGCGATACCGTCAAGGCCGTCACAACCGAAGAGAACTGCGCCGCAGCCCTTAGCAGTTGCAGCCTTAGCAATCAAACCTGCTTCTGTGTAGTATATGGGAAGGAAGATTACATCGCAATCCTTGAGAGCTTCAATCTGAGTAGAGAAGTCCTTCTTGTTTTCAGCGTCGAAAGACTGAGTATTGAAGTCAACACCCTTATCCTTCATTGTAGCTTCAAAAGCTTCGTAAATACCTGCTGAGTAAGGATCGCTTGTATCATAGATACATCCGATATTCTTAAAGTTCTCAACAAGCTCATCTGCTGCAAGAACACCCTGGTCAGGATCGCCGAAGCAAATTCTGAATGCGTTATCCCTGTCGGCAATTACATTTGCCGCAGATGCAGAAGGTGTCATGAAGAATACATTATCTTCAACTGCCTTTGATGCAAATGAATCAGCACTACCTGATGTTACAGCACCGATTGAAGCCTGCATACCTGATTCAAAAAGGGTATCATAGCCTGTAGCTGCATCTGCTGCTGTAGCTTTATCATCCTTCATGTCATATTTAAACTGATAACCGTTAAGACCGCCTGCTTCGTTAATCTGCTTAATAGCAAGCTTTGCGCCTTCCTGTACAGAAATACCATATGATGAAGCATCACCGGTAAGAGGACCTGTACAACCAATAACAAATTCTGTGTTTTCTGATGTGTAGCCGCCGTTTGTGCCGCAGCCTGCAAAGCAGAATGCTACAACTGCACACACTAAAGCTAATGCCAAAATCTTTTTCACAAGTATCAACTCCTATTTTTTTGTATTTTTCATAAGTTTACTATTTTCTGCTTTGTTTGTCAATACTTATATTTTGCTATTTATAATTTATTGTCTGAATTTTTTACTCTTTTTTGCTAAAATATTGGAATATATGCAGACAAAAAAGCAGTTTACATAAAATATTTTCTGTCAAGGCTTCTGTAACCTATTGCCTCCGCTATGTCCATTGTTGATATGCTTTCTCTCCCCTCCATATCGGCAATGGTTCGTGCAACCTTAAGAATTCTGGTATACGCTCTTGCAGTAAGCCCCAAATCGTCAAAAGCAGCTTTAAGCATTGCGCTTTCTTCCTCGTTTATTTTGCAGTATTTCTCAATAAGCTCTGCATAAAGCTGGGCATTGCAGGTTATTCCCTCATTTTTATACCTGTGCTTTTGCATGCTTCTTGCATTATTTACACGCTCTTTAATTTCTGCCGAGCTTTCCCCGTGGGGTGAGGTCAAATCGTTATATTTCACTGCCGATGCTTCCAGCTGAATATCAATTCTGTCAAGCATAGGCCCGCTTATTTTTGACAGATACCTGCGCACATCACTTTCACTGCAGCGGCATCTTCCGCTTCCGTCACCGTAATAGCCGCATTTGCAAGGATTAAGAGCCACAACCAGCATTGTGTTGCAGGGATATGTATATGAAGCATTGGCTCGTGTAACCGTTATTTTTTTATCCTCCAAGGGTTGACGCATGGACTCTATAACATCCTTGCGGTATTCGGGAAACTCATCAAGAAACAATACTCCGTTATGGGCAAGGGTTATTTCACCGGGGCGTGCCTTTGCACCGCCTCCCACAATACTTACGGCACTGGCACTGTGGTGGGGCGACCTGAACGGACGCTGTGCAATCAGCTTCTGCCCTGCCTCAAGCTCTCCTGCCACAGAATATATCTTTGTAACCTCGATTGCTTCATCAAGTGTCATATCGGGTAATATTGTGGGAATTCTCTGCGCCACCATTGACTTGCCGCTTCCCGGAGTACCTATCATCAGAATATTGTGGCCGCCGCACACCCCTATTTCGACACCCCTGCGAAGTGCCGCCTGTCCTCTCACCTGGGAAAAATCCACTGAATATTTGCAGGTTTCCTCAAAAATTTTCTCAACGCTGCATTGTACTTTATCAAGCTTCTCTTCGCCTTTAAGGTGCTTATAAACATCGGCAAGACATTTTGCGCCGAAAACCTCAATATCTGAAATAAGTGATGCCTCCTGTGCATTTTCAAGAGGAACAACAATTTTTTTAATATTGTTTTCAGCCGCACAAGCCGCAAGGGATAAAACGCCGTTTACACCGCGTATTTCTCCCGAAAGGCCAAGCTCCCCGATAAACATGTATTCATCAAGATCTGCCTTTAATTGCCCGGTTGATGATAAAACGGCTATGGCAATGGGCAAATCAAACTGCGTTCCTTCTTTTTTTAAGTCAGCGGGGGCAAGGTTAATCAGTGCACGCTTGGGCGGAAATTCAAAATTACTGTTTTTTATTGCACTGCGCACTCTTTCCTTTGCCTCTCGGACAGTGGCATCGGGAAGTCCCACAACTTCAAAAGACGGAAGCCCGTTTGAAAAATCAGCTTCAACAATTACCTTAAACCCGTCAAGACCTGCAACAGAACCTGTATTTACCTTAACAATCATATCCATTATCCTTCACAAAAATATAGTTAAACTTTACCATAAAAGAAAATTTTTGTCAATAAAAGGTTCGGGCATATACAGCGCATATCATAAATTTCCAAATTTGCAATTATGAGAAAATTTTACTTGACTTATTTCTCTTAAGCTATTATAATACTATGGTACGGAATATTGCGGGCTGTAGCGCAGTTTGGTAGCGCGCTTCGT
>JAXJXW010000159.1:0-2597 GCA_036307325.1 Clostridia bacterium | reverse complement strand
TCTTCCGCCCAGAACTTGTGCGCCGCCAAGGCCCCAAACAATAAGACCGCCAAGTGTCATAATCCAGTTAAGAAAAGGAAAAACCCGTGCCGATGCAAATCCTTCACGAAGCTTGCTTCGGTAAAGAGCTTCATCGGCATTTTGAAATCTTGTGATTTCCTTGTCTTCACGGCCAAACGCCTTAACAACACGAATACCCAAAAGAGTGTCATTTATAATTGAATTAAGTGCTGATGACTTATGCCAGCTTTGCCACTTAAGCTTTTTAAATCTTCGTGTTGATTTTTTTATAATAATTCCAATCAGGGGAACGGGTATCAATACTGCCACCGACAGGAGAGGATTTTTCACAAACAAAACAAATCCAACTGCTAAAATTGTAATGGCATTTATCAAAAATGCCGGAAGCCCGTCATTTAAAAAATACTGCAAATCAAGGGCGTCACTGTTTATTCTGTTAAGCAAATTCCCCGTTCTTTTTGAAGAAAAGAACTTCATGCCCAGCCTTTGCATTGCCGTAAAAACTTCGGTTTTAATATCAAAAATGACTCTACCGGAAAGCTCTGCACCCACTCTGCCCTGTAATATATTAAGAAGAGTTGTAAGTGCCGAAATTCCGATTAAAACAGCTACAAGTCCGAAGATATTCCCTGCAAATCTTCCATTTGGATTTAAAACCTCATCATATAAAATCTTACCTGTCAGATAGGGCTGAATAACATTTATGAGACCTGCCGCAATAACTGCCATAACAACAATTATTGTTTGCCGCATATATCTCGGAGCATAAGAAAGCACACGGAGAAATAATTTTTTTCTGCCCTTATTTATAAAATCTTCATGGCCGGTCGCCTCAATATTTTGATTTTCGCACTGTGACCCTGCCATTATTTTTTTAACTGAACTTATAAATAATGCCACTTCCTCCGCCTTTTTAAGAGAATAGCTAGAAAGAAGCGCCTGATCATATTTTTTTCTTACCGTAATAGCTCCCGATGCAACATAGCTTTCAGCGCAAATATCCTCAATATCATCATAATCAATTCGTATAAACGACCCATCTTCAGAGGCAGCACAAATAAAGTCCTTCGTTGCGGCAACCATACATACACCGTAATTATTACTGTTTTGCATATCGCTTTTCAAGAACGCAAGAATATCTGTTGAGGCAATATCAAATTTTTCAAAAAGGGCTAAATCCTTTTTTTGACTATCTGAGATCATCTCCATTACCCCTGCCTCCTTTCCGAAAACAATATATACCATTTTTAATTATATACTTTTTTAAACGAAAAATCAACACCATTTATCCATAAAAATAGGTGAGCTATCCATAAAAATAGGTGAGCAATTTACATAATTTTATATTCTGTCTCATAAAAAACGGAGAAAAATAAAATTACCAAACGGTAATCCTTGAAAACCGCTTGGTAATTGGGTTTTATCGGCAATACGGCTGACGATACTCCCGTCATACTTCGTATGCCGCCTTCCTTTACAGAAGGAGAGCTTTTTAAGCTCCATTGTGTAAAAGAGCTTTCAGAGCACCTGACTGAGAGATTGTGTTTTATCTGCTAAACAACACAAATATGCGGCACAAATTTTAATATTTCGCCGCCAAAGATTTTTTATCTGTTCGCAGGAACAAACTCAAGCTTGAGTTTCATTCCCATTCCGTCGGCAAGTCTTTGCAAGGTTCTAAGTGAAGGGTTGGCATTTCCGTTTTCAAGTCTGCTGATATCGGCTTGTGGTATACCTGTAATATCAGCCAGTTGCTTTTGTGTCATAGCTTTTTCGTTGCGAGTGTCAAGCATAGCCTTGATAATTTGATATTCGGGTTCAAGTGCATCCCATTCTTTTTTAAATTCAGGATTTTTGAGTTGCTCATTCAGCGTTTCTCTAAAATTTTTTCCCATTATAAATTCCCCTTTCTGAGTTCATAATCTTTACGATATTTTTTCGCCAGTACAATTTCGTTTTCGGGTGTCTTTTGTGTTTTCTTGACAAAGCCGTTTGTGAGTATGATTTTTTTATCTACAACGAAAAAGTACAAGACTCTCGTTATATTATTCCCCTGAATCGCACGAATTTCAAAAATTCCGTCTGAAAGCGATTTTGAATACGGTTCTCGCAATTCGTTTCCTTTTAGTTCGAGTAGTTCAAGGAGACGGAATAATTTCGTCTGCATTTTTATATCTTGCGAAAGAATAAATTCTTCAGCAGGATATGTACCGTCGCTTTTCTCATAATATTCGACCTCAAACAGTTTAACCAACTCCTTTGATTTAACCTCACTTATATTATATGTGATAAAACACATATTGTCAATAGATTGTCAAAATTTTATATCTGCAAAAAGTGTAAATTTTTTAGGCATAACTGCCACTAAAATTAAATTACCAACCGGCAAAATTACTTTACCAGTTGGTAATCATCCACATATAATATTTGATTTTATCTGCTATCTTTGTGCATTTGATACAATTAACATGGCATCGCCGAATTTTATGGGATATAAGATTGGTAACAAAGCATTACCGATTGGTAACGTTACCGTATTCTCGTTTCATTGCCTCAATGGAAACTACCCACTGTTT
>JAXJXW010000158.1:0-11788 GCA_036307325.1 Clostridia bacterium | reverse complement strand
TTTGATATATCAAGGCAAAAGCGGAGCAAATACTATGCGTATTTGCGAGCATTTTAACAAAGATAGATCGGAAATTTACCTTTCAAAATCGGTGTTCAAATTGGAATCGTCAGGCTAAGTCTTGGATTATGCTTCTCACAGTAATCTGAAAAGTATGGGTCAACCATAATCACAAGCTCTTTTGTTTCAAAAAGCAGTCCTGCCTGCCCAAGCCAGGTTATTTTCAATTTTGCAGCCTCCTTTATATTTAATAACCGTATCTTTCACGCTTATCGGAAACAAGGCACGCACCATTGTCAATCAATATAGAGGCTCCCGTAATAGAGGCGGCGGCGTCAGAGGCAAGGAAAATTACCGTTTTTCCGATTTCCTCTATGGTTGCCCATTTTTTCAGGGGAATTTTATAATAGGTTTCCTCTTTGTTATCAAGCCGTTCTGACCCTGTATCTGTCCAACCGGGTTCAATGGTGTTTACACGGATTCCGTATCTTGCAAGCTCTATTGCCGCATGCTCTGCCACTTTGCCTGCCGCCTTCTTTGCGGAGGCATAAACTGAAACATCTGCAAAATGGGCAACGGCATTATTGGAGGATATTAAAACAATGCTTCCCTTTATGCCGTTTTCCACCATAACTTTTGCGGCATTTTGAATGCAAAAGAAGGCACCTCTGTAATCAACACTGCATATTTTGTCAAATATTTCGGGGGTGGTATTCAAAAAGTCAGATTTCATGGTAATTCCGGCATTATTTACAAATAAATCAAGCCTTGAAAATTCTGCCATAACCGTATCAAACATTTTGTGTATATCCTCAAGCTTACTGACATCTGCCTTGATTGCCAATGCTTTGCCACTATATTTTTCTATCTCGGAGGCTGTCTTTTTTGCGCCTTCAACGCTTCCGCAATAAGAAAATGCAACATCATAGCCTTCCTTTGCAAGCTCTATTGCAATTCCCTGACCTATTCCCGTTCCGCCCCCTGTTACAAGGGCGATTTTTTTATTTTTACCAGCCATAATTCTCCGCCATTTCTCTATAAAATTCATCAAAGAGCCTATCAAAATATTCGTCAGTATCATATGAGGGCTTTCTGCAGTAATCGGTAGCAATAATTCCCCTGCGCTTCAATATGCGCTTTTCAAAGGAGATAATCTGCTCAACATTTTGTCTTATATGGTTAAGCATGGGAAGAAGCTTATTGTGCAGCTCTATTGCTTTTTCTCTGTTTCCGTTTACATAGTTGTTGTATATGTCAAGATATACATCATACATTGAACAGCCCGGCATTGCACCTATAGCCCCTCGGTCCATGCATTCGATGAGCTGGAAGCCTGCATTTCCCACAAATATTTTCATGGAGCCGTCTGCGAGCTTCATAAGATTTGTTACATACGGTCCCGCAGGCTTGCATTCGATTTTGTAATATATCATATTCGGACACTCTTTTTCAAGCTTACAAAAAGTCTCCGGCTGAATTGCAACGCCTGTCTGTTCAGGAGCATATTGTGCCATAACCGGAATTTCAACCGCATTTGCAATTGCCTTCATATGCTCGTACAAATATTTTGCACCGGGCTTCAGGAAAAACGGCGGCAAAAGCATAAGGCAATCTGCCCCTGCCTTCTCAAAATACTTGGCACGCTTTACGGCAGCCTCAGTTGAATGGTCTGTAACAGAAATTATTGTTTTTCCACCTGATTCCTTTGCGGCTTTAATTGTAATCTCTGTCATTTTTTCTCTTTCTTCATCAGTAAGCTTGTAATACTCACCTGCAATGCCAAAAAGCGTTACTGCATGGCAACCGCCCTTTATAAGGTGCTTAACAAGCTTTTCCAGACTGTCATAATCCACTTCGCCGTCTTGTGTGAACGGTGCTGCAACAATTGGACAAATTCCCTTTATTTCCGCAAAATTACTCATTATCTTTCTCCTTTACTCTTTATACTGCATATATGTAAGGTCACAGCCTTCATCTGCCTGTGTAACATTATCTATGAAATTGCGGACAAATCCGCGCTTTATGTCGGGATGCTGCTTGGGCACAAAGTTCTTAAGCCTTTCTTGCATTTCCTCATCTGAAATCTCAAGCTCAATCAAGTTGTTATCTACATCAATGTGGATAATATCACCGTCACGAACTGCCGCGAGAGGACCGCCCACTGCACTTTCAGGCGCAACATGAAGAATCTGTGTTCCGAAGCACCCGCCTGACATTCTTGCGTCAGTTATACGAACAAAGTCATTTACGCCCATTTTGTTAAGCTTCGGCGGCAGGGGCATAAAGTTTCCGTTTTCAGGCATACCCGGTGCGCCCTTAGGACCGTATCCCCGAAGGACTACCACCGTATCGGGTGTCATATCGGAATTATCATCAAGAAGATACTTCTGGCACTGCGTCAAATCCTCAAATACTTTTGCCTTTCCACGGTGGTTTAACAAGTGGTGGCTTGCCGCACTGCGCTTTATTACTGCTCCGTTTGGTGCAAGATTTCCGTAAAGAACCGCTATTCCGCCCTTATCCTCAAGAGGATTGTCAAGAGGTCTTATAGTGTTTGTATCATAGGGCATATCTATCTCTTTAAGGTTTTCGGCAACGGTCTTTCCGCTTACGGTCAGGCAATCACCGTGGAGCATTCCCTCCATTTCCTTCATTAACGAAGCAACGCCGCCGGCGTTATGGAAGCCCATACCCACATTCTCCGTTCCGTGAGGCTTGACATTAACAAGCACCGGTGTTTCCTTGCTTATTTTTTCAAAATCGTCAAGGGTTAAATCAATGTTGGCTCTCTTTGCAATTGCAATTAAATGGATAATCAAATTGGTTGAACCGCCTGTTGCCATCAATACGCGTATTGCATTTTCTATTGACCTTCTGTTTATAATATCAAGGCATTTTATGTCGTTTTTAACAAGCTCTACCGCTTTACGGCCTGTTTCTTCACTGATTCTCATTTTTTCTGCGGAAACGCCCAGACAGGATGCGGAATTGGGAAGTGCAATACCAATAGCCTCCGTAACCGTCTGGCAGGTATTTGCCGTTCCCATAATGGGGCAGGCCCCTGCGCTTCCGTAAAGGCAGCCCTCATGCTTTGTCATTTCCTCAAGAGAAATTTTACCGGAGGTATAATCGTTATAGAGATAAAAGCTATCCGTTCCGCAGGCAAGGGTTTTCCCTTTGTAGCTGCCCGGAAGCATTGCACCGCCGGGAAGGAATATGGTAGGCTTATTTGCTGAAACGGCAGCCATCAGCTGTGCCGGAATGTTCTTATCACATCCGCCTATAAGTACCACGCCGTCAAAGGGATGGCGTTCTATAAGCTCCTCCGTTGTAATTGACAAAAGATTTCGATAAATCAAGCTTGATATATCAAAAAACACCTCACATATGGACATGGTGTTTACTTCAAGGGGAAAACCTCCCGCCGCCCATACGCCGCGCTTTACGGCTTCAGCAAGCTGACGGAAATGCACATGGCCGGGGTTAGTTTCTGCCCATGTGTTGATTATTCCGATAATCGGCTTTTCTATGTCCGCATCGGTATATCCCATTGATTTTACCAGAGCGTTTCTTATAAGACCCGTTCTGTCACCTCTTTTTTTCCAGGAAGCAGAATAATTATTTTCCATAACAACCTCATTCTTTCGTTTTTTATTTTATTGTACCATACAGCTCCTGTATGAACAATGCACGCATTTGACCGAATTGTTGACAAATTTGACATTTTATGATATTATTCCTTCGTTAGTATATCAATGAGGTGGCTGCTATGGATTATATAGAAAATCGCTTTTGTTATACGGTTCCCACGGACTTAAACCTATATTACTGCGGCAAGAGAATTCAAACCAAAAATCATAGCTACGGACCACAGGTTCGTGACCATTTTTTGCTGGTTTACATTAAAGAAGGAAACGCCATTCTCTCTCTGCGTGATAAGCATTATGAATTGTCTTCGGGGCAGCTTCTGTGTATGTTTCCCAACGAAAAAATTTATTATGCGGCAACAGAGGGCAGCTTGTGGAGTAATCTTTGGGTTGGCATATACGGAACACAAGCGGATTTGTATTTGAAAAATCTGGGCATTACTGCAAATAATCCCATTTTTAATTGCCCTCGGCCTAAGGAAACGGAAAAATGTATTGATAAAATTATTGAGTTTGCGCAAATGAATAATTCATACGGAAAGCTTAGGGCAATAGCAGGTTTGTACGATTTCTTTGCCTCTCTTTACAGCGGCTCTGATGAGCAGTTTTCAAACAAGGCGTCTGATTGCGATATTCACATAACCGATAACCACGAAATTACATATTTATCCGATAATCTTTATATAAGAGAGGCGGAAAACTATATTCGTTTTCATTATGACAGTAATATCACCATACAGTCGATTGCCCGGATGCTGAATCTTTCGGCGGAATATTTCTCCAGGCTCTTTAAGTGGGAAACGGGAATAACGCCCCAAAGCATGATTATAAAATATCGCATAGAAAAGGCATGCACACTGCTTAAAAGCACGGGGCTTTCAATTGCTGAAATTGCTCTGTGTGTAGGCATTCACGACCAACGATATTTTTCAAAGCTATTCAGGCTGAACATGAATTGCACTCCCAGCGAATACAGAAGCAGTCTGTCTGTCCAGAGTGACTGACGGCATTTAAGCCGTATTACGACAAATGTGTATAAATTTATTGTGTTGACTTTTAACTTTGATGTGGTATAATAATTAGTGACTGAACGAACTGAATACAGCGATTTAATAGCCGCCTGTTAGGGTATAAGAGAGTGGATTTTCTTATTCTCGTGGTGGGGTGGCGGCTTTGGAGGGATATTTCCTTCAAATCGCGGATTAAGAAAAGGAGATATTATGGCAAAAAAATCTAAATTAAAGATAATTCCCATTGGCGGTTTAAATGAAATCGGGAAAAATATGACCGCTTTTGAGTTCGGAGGAGAAATTATTGTCATTGACAGCGGAATGGCATTCCCTGATGACAGTATGTACGGTGTTGACTGCGTTATCCCCGATATGTCATACCTTGTCAGCAACAAGGATAAGGTTAAAGCAGTGCTTATTACCCATGGACATGAGGATCATATAGGAAGCATAGCTTATTTTCTGAAGAGTATCAATGTTCCCGTCTACGGAACAAGGCTTGCCCTGGGTCTTATTGAGCAGAAGCTTAAGGAGCATGGTATTTTAAGCGTTGCCAGGCTCAACCGTGTTTCTGCAGGAGAAAGCGTACAGGTAAGCAAGAATTTTAATGTGGAGTTTATAAGAGTTAACCACAGTATCAGTGACGCTGTGGGTATGGCAATAAAAACTCCCGTGGGAACGGTTGTCCACACGGGTGATTTTAAAATTGACTGCACGCCTATTGAGGGCAGTATGATTGACCTTGCAAAATTCGGAGAGCTGGGAAAGCGCGGCGTTCTTGCGCTTATGAGTGACAGTACCAATGTGGAACGCCCGGGGTATACCATGAGTGAGCGCACCGTCGGCGAAAAGTTTGAAACGCTTTTCAAGGGAACACGCTCAAGAATTTTCGTGGCAACCTTTGCCTCAAATGTTGACAGAGTTCAGCAGATTATAAATGCGGCGGTACAAAACAGAAGAAAGGTTGCCGTTTCGGGAAGAAGCATGGTGAACATTATTGATGTTGCCTCAACTCTGGGATATTTGAAAATTCCTGAGGGAACTCTTATTCCCATTGATGATGTTAAAAAGTATCAGGATCACCAGCTTGTTATTATAACAACAGGCAGTCAGGGTGAACCAATGAGTGCTCTTACCAGAATGGCGTTTTCAGACCATAAGAAAATTGAAATCGGAAAGGGAGACCTTGTTATTATTTCCGCTTCCCCCATACCGGGAAATGAAAAAACCGTTTCAAATGTTATAAATGAACTCTACCGCAAAGGGGCAGAGGTAGTGCATTCAGCGCTTACTGAGGTTCATGTATCAGGTCACGCCTGCAGAGAAGAGCTTAAGATAATAATGGGTCTTGTAAAGCCCAAGTTCTTTATACCTGTTCACGGTGAGAGCAGGCATCTTAGAAGACACGCACTGCTGGCTCAGGAAATGGGCATCAGCAGTAAAAATATATTTAAGCTTGACAACGGAAGCGTTCTTGAGCTTACAAGTGACAGTGCAAAAATTACCGGCACGGTTCAGGCTGGAGAGGTGCTTGTGGACGGTTACGGCGTTGGCGATGTGGGCAACATTGTTCTCCGTGACAGAAAGCATCTTGCAGAAGATGGCATAATTATGGTTGTTATGGCACTTAATAAAAAAACGCACACCCTTGCGGCAGAGCCTGAGGTAATAACACGAGGATTCGTGTATATGCGTGACAACGAAGGCTTGATTGAAGAAATGAAAAGAATTGCCAGAACAAGTGTTGAGGATACGCTTTTGACGAAGAACCGTGACTGGAACACTATTAAAACCAATGTGAAAAATGCACTTTCAAACGCTATATATGACGGAACAAAGAGAAAACCTATGATTCTTCCCGTTATACTGGATGTTTAATTACAAAGGAGAAATATGTTTAAGCTTTTAAATACTGATAACCGTGCACGGAGAGGTACTTTTGAAACCGTGCACGGAACCATACAAACCCCCGTTTTTATGAATGTAGGCACCTCCGCCGCCATTAAAGGCGCAGTTTCCTCCCTTGACCTTAAGGAGGTAGGCTGCCAAGTGGAGCTTTCAAACACCTATCATCTTCATGTGCGCCCGGGAGACGATTTGATTTATGACATGGGCGGACTTCACAAATTTATGAATTGGGACAGACCCATTCTTACAGACAGTGGAGGATTCCAGGTGTTTTCTCTTGCAAAGCTCAGAAAAATTGAGGAAGAGGGCGTGCATTTTCAATCTCATGTAGACGGCAGAAAAATTTTCATGGGGCCTGAGGAAAGTATGCAGATTCAGTCAAATCTTGCTTCCACTATTGCAATGGCATTTGATGAGTGTGTTGAGAACCCTTCCCCCAGGGATTATGTTAAAAAATCCTGTGACAGAACATACCGCTGGCTGGTGAGATGCAAAAACGAAATGCAAAGACTAAACAGTCTTGAGCGTACAATAAATAAAAATCAAATGCTTTTCGGTATAAATCAGGGCGGAACCTATGAGGATTTAAGAATTGAGCATATGAAACAAATCAGGGAGCTTGATTTGGACGGTTACGCAATCGGCGGCCTTGCCGTTGGTGAAAGTGCTGAGGAAATGTATCGCATAATAGATTCAGTTGAACCCTTTATGCCAAAGGACAAGCCAAGGTATCTTATGGGCGTGGGTACACCTCAAAACATTCTCGAAGCAGTTGACAGAGGTGTTGATTTCTTTGATTGTGTTATCACAAGCAGAAATGCGCGCCATGCAAATTTGTTTACTGACAGGGGCGTGCTGAATCTTAATAACAAGAAGTTTGAGCGTGATGATTTGCCCATTCAGGAGGGCTGCAGCTGCCCAACCTGCCGCAATTATTCCAGAAGCTATATAAGGCATCTTATTAAGGCGAAGGAAATGCTGGGAATGAGGCTGTGCGTGCTTCACAATCTTCATTTTTACAATGACCTTATGGCGCAAATAAGAAGTGCCATTGAAGAAAATCGCTATGGCGAGTTTAAAAGGGAAATGCTCTATAAATTGAATAACAGAGTGTGAAAAATTGACCGTGTAAAAGCAGTGTGAACCTGCCGCTTAATTGTCAGATTTCAGGTCTGAATTTTGCGGTGGGTTCACGGGCATATTTACATTGTCAATTTTTTGTTGCGTTACAGTGTAAATTATGCTATAATATAACAAACATTTTTCGGGGGAGTAAAGATGCCGCTTGACGCTATCGCCCTGGGTGCAATAGCCCGTGAACTGAATACAGAGCTTTATGAGGCAAGAATTGAAAAAATCCATCAGCCTGAGCGTGATGAGCTTATGCTTGTTTTAAAGGCAGCGGGTAAAACAAAAAGACTTGTAATAAGTGCAGGCAGTGAAAATGCCCGAATGCACTTAGCGGCGGAGGGGAAGGAAAACCCTGCCGCACCGCCCATGTTTTGCATGCTTTTAAGAAAGCACCTGACGGGGGCGCGTATTGACAAAATAGCCCGTATGGGGTATGAAAGAGCCGTTGACATTTTTCTTTCGGGAAGAAATGAAATGGGCGATGCCACCCTTCGCCATTTGATTTGTGAAATAATGGGAAGAAACAGCAATATTATTTTCACAGACGAAAACTATAAAATTATAGACAGTGTAAAGCATATTGACTTGTCGGTAAGCACAGTGAGAAATATCCTTCCGGGGCTTAGCTATAAGCTTCCCCCGTCAGGAGGAAGAATAAATCCCGAAAATGCGGATTATTCGGATTATGAGGCTTTGTTTTTAAACGCCTCCGAAGGGGAGGACGCCGATAAGGCAGTAACAAGCCGTGTAATGGGAATAAGCCCCTTGCTTGCAGGGGAATGTGTTTACAGAGTGTGCAAGGAGCGTAAGCTTAAAATCGGGGAAATGTCTCTTGAACAAAGAAAGGCGTGTGCAAGGGAGCTTGCCGCACTTTTTGAAAAAGAAAAGGCAGGGGATTTTTCACCCTGCATTCTGAAATCTGCCAATACAAGTATGGCTTCGGATTTTTCGGCGTTTGAAATAAAGCAGTATGAAGGTCTGATGCTTTGCGAAAAGCGGGAAAGCATGAATGACGCCGCCCGTGATTACTATTTTCTCCGTGACAGGCAAAAGCGTATGCAGGAAAGAAGTAGTTCTGTTACAAAAATAATTTCCAACAATCTGCACCGCTGTGAAAAAAAGCTAAATATCCTTCAGTCAGAGCTTAAATCGGCAGCGGACAGAGATAAGTTCAAAATTTACGGAGACCTTCTTTCGGCAAACCTTTACAGAATAAAAAAAGGCGATAAGCTTGCTTTGGTGCAAAACTTTTACAGTGGCGATATGGAGAATGTTGAAATACCGCTGGATATAAATAAAACACCGTCACAAAACGCTCAGCGATATTATACGAGATATAAAAAAGCGAAGAATACGGAGCTTTACGCTTCGGAACAAATAGAGATAACAACAGACGAGATAAACTATCTTGAAGCTGTGCTTTACAGTGTGGAAAACGCCCAAACGCCCTCTGAGCTTGAGGAAATAAAAGCTGAGCTTGCCTCAGCCGGCTATATACGCTCTGAAAAGGGGAAAAAGAAAAGGGAAAAGGAAGTAAAAATTCAAAAGCCCATGGAATTTGAGTACAAGGGATATACAATTTATGTTGGGAGAAACAATGTTCAAAACGATTACCTTACCATGAAAACCGCACGAAGCCGTGATTTGTGGCTTCATACGAAAAATATTGCAGGCTCCCATACTATAGTGAAGTTTAACGGTGAGCCGTTTCCCGATGATGTGATCGAAACGGCGGCTTCTCTTGCGGCGTTTTTTTCAAAAGGAAAAAACGCTCCCTATGTTGAAGTGGACTATTGCCCTGTAAGCCATGTGAAAAAACCGGTGGGTGCAAAGCCGGGCATGGTTATTTACGAAGGATACAGCACCGCATTTGTCGCACCTGACGAAAGCCTTGCAGAAAAATTGAGGAAATGATTATATGTATGAACTTATAGAGAAAATTAAATCACCAAAGGATTTAAAAAATCTCAAGCCCTCTGAGCTGGAGGAGCTTTGCGCCCAGATGAGAGCTTTTCTTGTTGATACCGTATCTGAAACAGGAGGGCATCTGGCAGGAAATCTGGGAGTTGTGGAGCTTACTGTTGCACTTCACAGAGTTCTTAATATGCCATATGACAAAATTATCTTTGATGTGGGCCATCAGTCTTATGTTCACAAAATCCTCACGGGAAGAAAAGATAAAATGAATACTATCAGGCAGGAAGGCGGTCTGTGCGGATTCTGTTCACCGCAGGAAAGTGAGTATGATGCATCTTTTACGGGTCATGCCTCTGTTTCACTGTCAACTGCCCTGGGCATTGCTAAGGCACGGGATTTGGCAGGAGAAAAATATAATATTGCCGCCGTAATCGGTGATGGGGCTTTTACAGGTGGTCTTGCCTATGAAGCCATAAATAATTTTGCAGACCTGAATACGCCCGTTCTGATAATTTTAAACGATAACGAAATGTCTATTTCTGAGAATGTGGGGGCGTTTTCAACCTTTCTTGCCAATGTGAGGACAAACCCTAAATATACCTCTTCAAAAAGAAAGGTAACAGACGCAATTCACCATATACCCGGCGGCGGGGAGTGGCTTTACAATTCCGTGCATTCCGTGAAAAATCAGCTTAAAAATCTTATTACAAAAGGAAATTTCTTTGAACAAATGGGAATTACCTATCTTGGCCCCGTTAACGGCCACAATATTAAAGACATGGAGGCTTTGTTCAAAAGAGCGCTGGCTCTTCGTGAGACTGTTCTTGTCCATGTTATTACCAAAAAAGGCAAGGGGTATGCGCCTGCGGAGAAAATGCCCCAGCTTTACCACGGTGTAAGCCCTTTTGATAAGAACGGCAAAATCACAAAGACGGGGGGAGAAACATATTCCTCTGTCTTTGGGAAAAAATTATGCTCCATTGCCGAAGAAAATAAAAAAACAGTTGCCATTACACCTGCTATGATTTACGGAAGCTCCCTTATTGAATTTTCAAAAAAATTCCCTGACAGGTTCTTTGATGTGGGTATTGCGGAAGGGCATGCCGTTACCTTTGCTTCAGGCATGGCAGAAGGGGGAGCAGTACCTGTAGTTGCCATATACTCAACCTTTATGCAGAGAGCTTATGACAATGCCGTGCATGATGTGGCTATCGGCAAAAATCATGTTGTCTTTGCCCTTGACCGTGCAGGGCTTGTGGAGGGTGACGGTGCAACCCATCAGGGGATTTTTGATATTACATATATGTCTTCAATCCCGAACATGGTGCTTCTTTCTCCCTCAAGCTTCAGTGAGCTTGAAAAGATGCTGGATTATGCCGTGAACACACATAACGGACCCATTGCCATTCGATACCCTAAGGGCAGTGAAGAGTGTACTGCAGATAACGGTGAGTTTAAGCTTTCAAAAGCAAGTGTCATTAAGAAAGGCACGGAGGTTACCTTTGCGGCGGAGGGGCGGTGCGTCTCACTGGCACTTCGGGCATCGGAAATTCTGGAACAAAGGGGAATCAGTGCGGAAGTTATTGATGTTCGCACAATTAAGCCCATGGATTTCGACACTGTTTTTGAATCCGCCGAAAAAACGGGATTTTTATACACTATTGAGGAAAATGTGCGCCGTGGCGGTATGGGTGAGATGATTTGCAGTGAGGCTCAGAGAAGAGGAAGCAAGGGGCGAATTTTTGTTCATGCAATAAATGATGAATTTGTTACCCATGGAACAAAGAGCCAGCTTTTTGAAAAGTACGGCTATACGGATGTGTGGGTTGCAGATAGCGTTGAAAGGATGTTAAAGGCTTGAAAAAAAGGCTTGATGTATATTTGGTGGAGAACTCAATGGTAAGCGGAAGAGATCTTGCAAAAAGTCTTATCATGGAGGGAAAGGTTTATATAAACAATCAGAAAGCATATAAAGCAGGTGACATGGTTTCGGAAAAGGACAAGGTGGAAATCCGTGGTGATGTATTAAAATATGTAAGCCGCGGAGGGCTGAAGCTTGAAAAGGCAATGAAATCATTTTCCATAGCTCTTGACGGTGCCGTTGCAATGGATATTGGGGCATCTACAGGTGGATTTACTGACTGTATGCTTCAAAACGGGGCAAAAAAAGTATTT
>JAXJXW010000157.1:0-8710 GCA_036307325.1 Clostridia bacterium | reverse complement strand
CTTCAAATATCCTTGATATTAAAGATTCTAAGGATGATATAAAGTCATTTGACTTTACAGATAAGCCTTCGTATGAACTGCCCAGAAATTCATTGCTTGATTTTGAAAAAGAAAAGCACAGGGCGAATATTGAAATATTTAACCCCGGTGAAAGTGTTGTGCACAAGAAATTCGGCAAGGGAATTGTTATCAGTGCAACTCCCATTGGAAATGACATTCATTATGAAATTGCCTTTGACAGTGTAGGCACAAAAAATTTATTGGGACTTTATGCAAAGCTTAGGAGAGAATAAAATGTATAATGAATTTGCTTTTGTTTATGATAAACTGATAAGTGATGTTGATTATGACGCATGGGCAGATTATTATTGCAAGCTCTTTGAAAAGTATGGTTTAAAGCCGGCTCTGGGACTTGATTTAGGCTGCGGAACGGGCAGTATGACAATAAAATTGGCGCAGAAAGGCTTTGATATGACAGGCGTTGACTGCTCCGAGGAAATGCTTATGATTGCACGGGAAAAAAGCAGTGGCTCTGATATTTTGTATCTTAATCAGGATATGACGGAATTTGAATTGTACGGAACGGTAGATTTTATTGTGTCAAGCCTTGACTGCATAAATTATATAACGGACAAACGGGATTTGCTTAAGGTTTTTAAGCTGGTAAACAATTATCTTGATCCCGGCGGCCTATTTATATTTGACATAAACACCCGTTATAAGCTGGAAAATATTTTGGGGAATAACAACTTTGTTCTTGAGGATGATAATGTTTTTTGTTCGTGGCAGAATGAGTTTGATAAAAAAAGTAAGCTTTGCACCTTTTTCCTGACCTTCTTTTGTAAAAACGAAGAAGCCTACCGCAGATTTGATGAGGTGCACTGTGAACGGGCGTATGAAATTGAGGAAATAAAAACGCTTATTGAAAAATCAGGTATGCGGCTTTTAAATGTATATGATAATTTAAGCTTTAATGTGCCGGGAAAAAACGCAGACAGGGTTTTCTTTGTTGCACAGGAACAGGGGAAATTGCGATGATAGCAGTAATCGGCGGCGGTGCGGCAGGTATGATGGCAGCTATTTCGGCTGCTGAGCATGGCGCAGAGGTTGTTTTGTTTGAAAGAAATCCCGTGCTTGGTAAAAAGGTCAGGATAACGGGGAAAGGCAGATGTAATTTAACAAACGCCTGCGACACAAGTGAAATTTTTGAAAATATACCCACTAACGGAAGCTTTCTGTACAGTGCAATTTATTCCTTTACAAACTTTGATGCTATTGATTTTTTTGAACATGAGGGTGTTAAAACAAAGGTTGAGCGTGGCGAAAGGGTTTTTCCCGTAAGCGACAAGGCGTCTGATATTGTAGATGCAATGCACAACAAAATAAAAGCCTTGAATATAAAGGTTGTAAACAAATATATAGATTCTGTTATTGTTAAGGATAAAAAGGTTTGCGGCGTAAAATACGGGAACACAACCTTTAATTCTGACAGTGTAATAATTGCCTGCGGAGGAAAGAGCTATCCCGTAACAGGCTCTGACGGAAGCGGATATGCCCTTGCACGGCTTTGCGGCCATAGCATTACGGAAATTCA
Source organism: Clostridia bacterium (assembly GCA_036307325.1). Classification (GTDB taxonomy): domain Bacteria; phylum Bacillota; class Clostridia; order UMGS1883; family UMGS1883; genus UMGS1883. The sequence continues at coordinate 7,116 of JAXJXW010000157.1, read as the reverse complement.
TCCTGCACTTATTCCCGTGGAAACAGTTGAAGATACATCAAGCCTTATGGGGCTTTCTCTAAGAAATGTATCTGTAAGTGTTAAAAATACGCAAGGGAAAAAGCTTTACACAGGATTTGGGGAAATGCTTATTACCCATTTCGGGCTTTCAGGGCCGCTGATTCTTTCGGCAAGCAGTCATATGGGCAGGCAGCCCCAGGGCCTTGAAATTGAAGTGGATTTAAAGCCTGCACTTGATGAAAATAAGCTTGATTCAAGAATTTTGAGAGATTTTGAAAAATTTAAAAATAAAAATTTTGATAATTCTCTTTCGGAGCTTCTTCCTTCAAAGATGATTCCATATGTGATAAAAAGGTGCAAGATTGACCCCTTTAAAAAGGTGAATGCCATAACTAAAGAGGAAAGAAAGATATTGCTTGACACTGTAAAGCATTTAACATTTACAGTAAAAAAATATCGACCCGTTGAAGAAGCTATTGTAACTTCAGGGGGAGTGAACACTAAAGAAATAAATTCATCAACAATGGAAAGCAAGCTTGTGGAAGGACTGTATTTCGCAGGAGAGGTAATTGATGTTGATGCATATACAGGCGGCTTTAATCTGCAGATAGCCTTTTCAACAGGCCATCTGGCAGGGGAGAAGGCCGCACAAAGGGAGGATATATTATGAAGGTTGCCATAGACGGGCCTGCAGGAGCAGGGAAAAGTACAATTTCAAAAGCCGCCGCAAAAGAGCTTGGATTTGTATATATTGACACGGGTGCTATGTACAGAGCCGTTGGACTTAAGGCGGTAATGTGCGGCATCAATCCCAAGGACAGTGACGGGGTTTGCAGTATTCTGGATGAGCTTGACATTGATATACGCCATGAAGGCGTGGAGCAGCGTATTTTTCTTGACAGAGAGGATGTTTCGGAGAAAATAAGAACACCTGAAATTTCCCTTGCCGCAAGCGATGTATCAAAAATCCCCCTTGTCCGTGAAAAGCTTGTGGAGCTTCAGCGGAAGCTGGCACAAAACCATGATGTCATTATGGACGGGCGGGATATTGCAACTCATGTTTTGCCTGACGCTGAGGTAAAGATATTCCTGACTGCATCAGTGGATAAAAGGGCACAACGGCGTTATGAGGAGCTTTGCGAAAAGGGTGAAAAGGTTTCTTTTGAAGAAGTAAAGAAGGATATGGAGCTGCGTGATAAAAACGATTCCACACGCTCTGTTTCACCCCTTAAGATTGCAGAGGGTGCAGTTGTGGTGGATACCTCTGATTTCACTTTAGAGGAATCAGTCAACGCCGTTATAAATACTATTAAAAGAGGTTGATAAACTTGTTTTATGAGATTGCTTCAAAATTTGTGAGAATTGTTCTTAATATTTTTATATTTTTCCGTGCTTACGGTAAGGAAAATATCCCGAAAGAGGGTGCGTTTCTTTTGTGTTCAAATCACAGAAGCGTTATGGACCCTGTTCTCATTGCGGCAGGCTGCAGAAGAAGGCTGACCTTTATGGCAAAGGAAGAGCTTTTTGAAAATCCCGTAATCGGATGGTTCCTTCGTAAGCTGGGAGCCTTCTCCATAAAACGGGGAAAGGGTGATGTTGCGGCAGTTATGGGCACCCTTAAAATTTTGCGCAGGGGTGATGCAACACTTATATTCCCAGAGGGTACAAGAGTGAATGACGGGGAGCGTAAACAGATAAATTCAGGCATTATAAGACTTGCTATTCAGGCGAAGGTGCCTATTGTTCCCGCATTTGTCAGCAAAAGAACTGTTACATACGGGAAACCCATAGATTACTCCCAATATGAGGATTCTGTCAGGGACTTTGATGAAATGCAGCAGCTTGCCGATTCATTGATGGACAATATTTACAGCTTGAACGGAGTGAAAATGCTTGGCTAAAGATGTGCAGATTGCAAAACGGGCAGGATTTTGCTTTGGTGTAAGCAGGGCAGTGAAGCTGGCATATGACGGGCTTGGCAGCGGTAAAAAAATAGTTACCTTAGGCCCTATTATTCATAATCAGAATGTAACTGATGAGCTTGAAAGGCGCGGTGCAACAATAATAAATTCACCCGAAGATGCAAAAAAAGGCGATACAGTTATAATACGAAGCCATGGGATAACCAGGGCGGAGCAGGAAAAGCTTGAAAAGAACGGAATTGAAATTATTGACGCCACATGTCCTTTTGTGAAAAAAATTCACAATATTGTTTTAAATGCTCACGAAAACGGACAATCGGTAATAATAATCGGCGACAAAAATCATCCTGAAGTGATTGGAATTAACGGATGGTGCGAAAACAGTGCAAAGGTTATAAGCACTGACGAAGAGGCAAAATGCCTGTCATACAGTGAACTTGAAAACGCTTGCGTTGTGTCGCAGACCACATTTGAAAGAGAATTATGGAAAAAAATTGCGAAAATTATAAAAAACACTTGCCAAAGTGCTATAGTTTTTGATACAATATGTAGTGCTACGAATGAACGGCAAAAATATGCCGCCGAGCTTGCACGCAAAAGTGATGTATTTATTGTCGTGGGCGGTAAACACAGCTCCAATACCAAAAAGCTGTATGATATTGCCTCGCTCATCTGTAAACATACCTTTTTGGTTGAAAGTGCAGAGGAGCTGCCGAGGGATATTTTATCACTTGGCGATTCGTTTGGTATAACTGCCGGTGCTTCAACGCCGGAGCAGATAATTAAGGAGGTTTTACAAACCATGGTAGAAGAAAAGAACATCAATATTCAAGGAAATGGAGAGCCTACATTTGCCGAGGCATTTGAACAATCCCTCGTCACTTTAAATACAGGACAGGTTGTAACGGGTACTGTTATCGGAATTACCCCTACAGAAGTATATGTTGACCTTGGCTACAAGGCTGACGGCGTTATCCCGGCAAGCGAGCTTACAGATGATCCCACAGTATCACCTGAAGATGTGGTTAAGGTTGGGGATGAGGTTGAGGTATTCGTTGTAAGAGTGAACGATGTTGAAGGCTATGTTCAGCTTTCAAAGAAGAAGATTGACGCAATGAAGGGCTGGCAGACAATTGAAGCTGCCTATGAAAGCGGCGAAGTTCTTACAGGACGCATTGTTGAAAATGCAGGCCGCGGTGTAATTGCTACTGCTAACGGTTGCAGAGTTTTCATTCCTGCATCAATGGCAAGCGAAAGATTTATGACAGATCTCTCACCCCTTGTTGGACAGGAAGCCCAGTTTAAGATTGTGAATATCCGTGAGGACAGAAGGGGCAAAAAAGCAATCGGCTCAATAAAGGTTGTTGCCGCAGCTGAGCGTGAAGCAAAGGTTGCCGCATTTATGGCAGATGTTGAAATAGGAAAAACCTATGTTGGTACTGTTAAAACACTTACAAACTTCGGTGCATTTGTTGATGTTGGAGGTGTAGATGGTCTTATTCATATTTCTCAGCTTAGCTGGAAGAGAATTAAGCATCCTTCTGAAGTACTTAATGTTGGTGACAGCGTTGAGGTTACAATCCTTGATGTTAATAAAGAAACAAACAAGGTTTCTCTCGGCTTTAAGAGAGCTGAGGACAATCCTTGGGAAATTGCAAAGAGCAAGTTTAATGTTGATGATGTTGTTAATGTTAAGGTTGTTCGTCTTGTTCCCTTCGGTGCATTCGTTGAGCTTCTTGATGGTGTAGACGGTCTTATCCATATTTCTCAGATAGCTGACAGAAGAATCGGCAAGCCTGCTGATGTTCTTACAGTTGGTGAATATGTAGACGCAAAGATTACTGAAATTGACTGGGAAGCAAAGAAAATCGGTCTTTCTATACGCGCCTTGATTGAAAAGGAAAAGGCAGAAGAGGAAACTTCCGTTGAAGAAGCTCCTGCTGATGTTGAAGTTACAGAAGAATAATAAATAGGTCTATCGACATGCTGAGGCGTTGTAAAAAAATAATTTTTTACAACGCCTTTTGTGCATAATAATATAGAGTACTTTGTAAAATAGAACGGAAGGTGTCGTTTTATTGAAAATCCATTATTATGCACAGATTTTAAAAAAATACAGTATTATCACCCTTGGAGCAGCGCTTACCGCTTACTCAATCAGCGCAATATATATTCCCAACAAGGTAGTAAGCGGCGGAGTTTCAGGCATTTCAACCATTTTGTTTTATTTGTTTAACATTGCTCCGGGCTTGTCTTACAGTGTGATAAATGCACTGCTGCTTTGTGTTGCATATGTTTTTTTGGGGAAGGACTTTGTTCTGAAAACTCTTTACGGAGCAGCTTTATCTTCTGCCTTGGTGCAGGTGTTTGCCTATGTACCGCCCATGACCCATGATTTATTTTTGGCAACAACTCTCGGTTCGGTGATTTACGGGCTGGGAATAGGGCTAACCTTTATTGAAGGGGCTTCTACCGGCGGAACCGATATTTTGGGCAGACTTTTGCAAAAGATATTTCCCCAAATGAAAATAGGAAATGTCCTTATATTGATAGACGCATTTATTATTGCGCTTTCGTATATGACCTTCAGAGATGTTGACCTTGCGCTTTACGGCATTATGATACTTGTGTTTTCGGGAGCTTCTATCAACTATCTTATAAGTATTCTCAATATATCACGCCTTGCATTTGTTGTGACGGAAAAAGGGGAGGAGCTCTCCGGGCTTCTTCTGTCAACATCGCCCCGGGGAATTACAGTGATTAAGGCAACAGGGGCATACTCAGGAAAGGAAAAATGCGTGTTGATGTGTGCTTTGAAGGAAAATGAACTACCGTCATTTCAAAAGAAAATTTCTGATATTGACAGTAAAGCTTTTGTCATATTCTCAGAAGCACAGCAAATTATGGGAAACGGATTTTTTGTTTACAGATGATTAAACAGGGGGAAGAATAGTGAAAAATAAAAGAGATACTAAAGGAAAAATAATTTCTGCGGCATGGGAGCTTTTTTACGAACAGGGATATGATGATACAACTATTGAAGAAATAATATCCCGTTCAGGCACATCAAAGGGTTCCTTCTATCACTATTTTGAAGGAAAAGATTCTCTTCTTTTTACGCTTTCGTACCTTTTTGACGAGAAATATGACCAGCTCAAGGAAAAGCTTGATGATTCAATGAATAGCTTTGATGTTCTCATTTTCTTAAATCGAGAGCTTTTTTCCATGATAGAAGACGGGATTGATATTGACCTTTTAACAAAACTGTTTTCAACACAACTGATTACAAAAGGCGAAAGACATCTGATGGATAACAACAGAGTGTATTTTAAATTGCTCAGAAAAATTATAAGTGACGGTCAAAAGAAAGGCGAAATAATTGATACAATGGCAGTAAATGACCTGGTTCGCATGTATGCCACCTGTGAATACGGCATTATGTACGATTGGTGCCTGATGAAAGGGTGTTATTCCTTAAAACGCCGGGGTGAGCTTATGATGCCTATGATGATAGGTTCAATAAAAAAGCGGTAAACATGAAAAAAATTTTGCTTATTACTAATAATCGTATATAATATATATCAGTTCAAAAATAATATATAATTGGGAAAAACGAATGTAATTGATGAAAAAGTACAGACTGCGTTCTGTAATTTGTTCTCTATTGCATTCTGTTTTTTTTTATGTTATAATAACCTGGCTAAACAAATGGAAAGGATTGAATTATAATGGCAGAAATTATTGCGTTTGTGCTGTACTTTGCAGCAGTTATATGTATAGGCGTATATTTCTTCACAAAATCAAAATCAAGAAGTGAGAAGGATTATTTCCTCGGCGGCAGAAAAATGGGCCCTTGGGTAACGGCTATGAGTGCTCAGGCTTCGGATATGAGTGCGTGGCTGCTGATGGGCTTGCCGGGAAGTATTTTGGCATTTGGCTTGGGTCAGGCATGGATTGGTATCGGCCTTGCAGTTGGTACAAGCTTAAACTGGATAATGGTTGCAAAGCGTCTCAGAAAGTTTTCAAAAGCTTCAGGTGATGCGATTACATTTCCTCAGTACCTTTCAAACAGATTTGCGTCATCAAGCCCCGTGCTTAAAATAATATGCGCTATTGTTTTCCTTATAAGCTTCACAGTATATGTTGCTTCGGGATTTGTTGCAGGTACAACGGTATTTACAACAATCATCCCGTCTCTTACTCCAAGTGTGGCTATGGTTATTTTCGTACTTATAATCCTTGTTTACACCTTCCTCGGTGGATATAAGGCAGTTTGCTGGACAGACTTCTTCCAGGGAATAATGATGCTTGTTGCGCTTCTTGCAGTTCCCATTGTAATTTGTATAACACAGACTCTTGATGCGTCAGCACTTAATGCGGTTTATGAGTATGAAGGTGTCAAATATATATTTAACAGTAATTTGTTTGCCGCCAGCTGGCAGGAAATTGTGTCAGGCTTTGCATGGGGTCTTGGATATTTTGGTATGCCCCACATTCTTGTAAGATTTATGAGTATCGAAAAGCCAAGCATGGTAAAGAAATCTGCAACAGTTGCAATAATTTGGGTAATTCTTTCTTTGGGCGCAGCTATTCTGATAGCATATTTCGGAAGAATGCTTATTGGTGAAGAGCTTCTCACTGCAGGAAACCAAAAGCTTGTATTCATCAGCCTGGCAAGAATTTGCTTCCCGGGATTTATTGCAGGTCTTTTGCTTGCGGCAATAATTGCGGCTACAATGTCTACCGCTGATTCGCAGCTTCTTGTTGCATCATCATCATTTACCAGTGATATTTATAAACCCATAATAAAGAAAAACAATGTATCTGATAAAGAAGCTCTTTGGGTAGGAAGACTTGTTGTAGTGGTTGTTTCCGTTATTGCTTACTTTATAGCAAGCAGCAAAGGCTCAGGCGCTCAGGCAATTATGAACCTTGTTGAAAACGCTTGGGGACTGTTCGGTGCGGCATTCGGCCCCGTTGTACTGCTTTCACTTTTCTGGAAACGCTTTACATACAAGGGTGCGGTTGCAGGTATTGTAACAGGTTCTTTGGTGGATATTATATGGCTGATGGCTCTTAAGTCAACGGGAATTTATGAAATTCTCCCCGGCTTTGTTGCAGGCCTTATTGCAAGTGTAATCGTTTCACTCCTTGATGAGAAGCCCTCTAAGGAAATACTTGATATATATGACAG
>JAXJXW010000156.1:0-3846 GCA_036307325.1 Clostridia bacterium | reverse complement strand
AATATTAAAGCAAATTTATGAGGCAAAGGGCATTTATATAGGTGCACATATTGCCTCCATAGGCGATATAGAGGACGACAGATTTGACAGTGTGAGTGTCACAAAGAATGATTTTGTGGGGGAAAAGGATTTCCCCGTTATAAATGATGTGGCAGGAGAAAAAATGAAGGAGAAAATCCGCAATGCAAGGCTTGACTGTGACAGTGTGGGGGGCACGGTAGAGTGTGCCGTTACAGGTCTTGAGGCAGGCTTGGGAGATGCAATGTTCGGTGCCGTGGAATGCAAAATTGCTTCAACTGTTTTTGCAATTCCTGCGGTTAAGGGCATTGAATTCGGCAGCGGATTTGAAGGCTCCAAAAAGCTTGGAAGCGAAAACAACGATTCCTTCAGGATGGTTGACGAAAAGGTAAAAACCCTTACAAATAATCATGGGGGAATATTGGGCGGAATAACCTCCGGAATGCCTGTAATCTTCCGTGCGGCATTTAAGCCGACACCGTCAATCGCTAAAAAGCAAGACAGTGTAGACCTTACGACAATGGAAAATACAACGCTTGAAATACATGGGCGCCACGACCCGTGCATTGTAAAGAGAGCTACCGTTTGTGTGGAAGCGGCAACGGCGATTGCCCTTGCTGATTTGATATTATAATTTGAAAGGAAGAATGAAAAATGCAGCTTGAAGAATGCAGAAACAAAATTGATGCAATAGATAAGGAGCTTGTTAAGCTTTTCTGTGAAAGAATGGAAGTTGCAGGAAGCGTTGCCGAAATAAAAAAGGCAAACAATAAGCCTGTATATGATGCGGAGCGTGAAAGAAACCTTCTTGAAAGCGTTGAGAACAACGCAGGGGAGAAGTTCGGCGATTACGCACGCAAGCTTTACAGCTCCATTCTCGATTTAAGCAGAACCTATCAGAACGGACTTATAAACGAAAGGTCAACTCTTGCCGATAAAATATTAAACGCCGTTGAAACAACGCCCAAGCTTTTCCCTGAGAAGGCTATTGTTGCCTGCCAGGGGATTGAGGGTGCTCATTCATCCCACGCTTGTCAGAAGCTCTTTGAAAAGCCGTCTATTATGTACTGCCAGTCCTTTGAGTCTGTTTTCCAGGCAGTTGAAGGGGGTCTTTGCTCATACGGCGTTGTTCCTCTTGAAAACAGCGGCGCAGGAAGCGTAAACCAGATTTATTCGCTTATGTCAAAATATCATTTCAGCATAGTTCGCAGTACGAAAATGCAGATTGAACATTGCCTTCTTGCCAATAAGGGTGCAAAGCTCAGCGATATTAAAGAGATATACTCACATCCCCAGGCAATAAGCCAGTGCAGTGATTTTCTGGCTTCTCTGGGAAAAGGAGTGACAATTATTCCCTGCGAAAATACGGCGATTGCATCAAAGAAGGTTGCCGAATCGGGCGATATTTCAAAGGCGGCTATTGCCTCTGAGGAATGCGCCCTACAGTACAGCCTTGATATTCTTAAGGAATATGTCCAGAACTCCGCAAACAATTACACAAGATTCATATGCTTCTCAAAGAAGCTTGAAATCTATCCCGGTGCGGACAGAACAAGCCTTCTTATTAAAACGCCCCATAAGGCAGGTGCCCTCTACAATGTTATTTCCCACTTCTATTCATTGGGCGTTAATATCATAAAGCTGGAGAGCCGCCCCATTCCCGAAAGTGATTTCGAGTTCATGTTCTATTTTGATATAGAAGTTCCCGTTTACTCCGATAAGCTTGTAAAAATTATTGACCAGCTTGAGCATTCACTGGGCAATAACAATGTTAAGTATCTCGGAAGCTACAGGGAAGCATAATGAATATATATCTTGTAGCTAAAAAACTGTCTCATTCGTTCTCCCCGAAAATCCATAGGTGTCTTGCAGATTATTCCTACAACCTTAAGGAGCTTTCAGAATCGGAGCTGGAAAGCTTCTTTCAAAAAAGAGAATTTGACGGGCTTAATATAACAATTCCCTACAAAGTGACCGCTATGCAGTACCTTGATGAAATTTCAGAGGAAGCTGCTGAAATCGGCGCAGTAAATACGGTGGTTAACCGCCAAGGTAAGCTTTACGGCTACAACACCGACTATTTCGGATTTAAGTATATGGTTTCTTCAAGCGGAATTGAAGTCAAAGGGAAAAAGGTTGTTGTAATCGGCGGCGGCGGCGCATCAAAGCCCGTTGTGCTTGCGTGCAAAGCTTTAGGCGCACAGTCAGTCAGAGTTCTCACCCATTCCGAAAACAAGTGGGGCAGTGTGGAAAAATTTTATGACGCACAGGTGCTTGTAAATGCCTCCCCCGTGGGAATGTTCCCGAATACCAACGAAAGCCCCGTTTGTATAGAAAACTTCACGGCATGTGAAGGGGTTTTGGATTTAATATACAACCCTGCTTGTACACGCCTTATGTTTGATGCCCAAAGAAAAGGCATGAAAACATGTAATGGGCTGGGAATGCTTGTTGCACAAGCAAAAGAGGCATGTCAGCTTTTTACAAATAGCCATATTGACGATGAGGCTATTGAAGCCATACGCCGCAAAATAGAGGGTGAAACAAAAAATATTCTCCTTGTGGGAATGCCCGGCTGCGGAAAGTCCACAGTGGGAAGCCTTGTGGCACAGGCACTGGGCAGGGAATTTATTGACACGGATAAAAAGATAAGTGACATGGGAAAAACGCCTGAGGAGCTGATTGTAAACCATTCTGAGGAATATTTCCGAGGCATTGAAACAAAGGTGCTCGGTGAGGAAAGCAAAAAAAGCGGTTGTGTTATATCAACGGGCGGCGGAATTGTCACAAGACCTGAAAACCTGTATTTGTGCAAACAAAACAGTCTTGTAATCTTTCTTGAACGAGAAATTGAAAAGCTTGCCACAAAGTCACGCCCTCTTTCTGCGGGGGGTGCGGGAGAGCTTGAAAAAATGTATGAGAGAAGACTGCCAAGGTACATAGAGTTTTCGGATATAAGAATGAAAAACGGCGATGTTTTTTCGAAAACGGCAGAAAAATTAGTAAATATGTATAGGGAGATGTATTTATGAAAATACTTGTAATAAACGGCCCTAATCTGAATATGCTTGGAATCCGTGAGCCTGACATTTACGGAAAATCAACATATGCCGACCTTGTTGATATGATAAAGCGTCACGCAGCGGAAATACACTGTGAGGTTGAGGTTTTTCAGTCAAACCATGAGGGTGATATTGTTGACAAAATTCAAGAGGCTTATAAAAAATTTGACGCAATAGTAATAAACCCTGCCGCATACACCCACACAAGCGTTGCTATTTTAGATGCGCTTAAGGCGGTTGCAATTGACACGGTGGAGGTACACATTTCAGATATTGACTCCCGTGAGGAATTCAGGCGTCATTCATATGTTTCCCTTGTGGCAAAAAAGACTATTTGCGGTATGGGCTTTGAAGGGTATTTGCACGCCATGGATTATCTTGCAAAAAAATAGAAAAAAACAAAAAAAGTACTTGACTTTTGCATGACGCTGTATTATAATATCGGTTGTGTCAAGCAATGGTCTTGGACATGGCGGCGTAGCTCAGTTGGCTAGAGCAAACGGTTCATACCCGTTAGGTCGGTGGTTCGAGCCCACTCGCCGCTACCATACGGCCCGTTGGTCAAGCGGTTAAGACACCGCCCTTTCACGGCGGTAACACGAGTTCAAATCTCGTACGGGTCACCATATGGGAGCATAGCTCAGCTGGGAGAGCATCTGCCTTACAAGCAGAGGGTCATAGGTTCGAGCCCTATTACTCCCACCAATCGCGGCCTGGTAGTTCAGTTGGTTAGAATGCCAGCCTGTCACGCTGGAGGTCGACGGTT
>JAXJXW010000155.1:0-4122 GCA_036307325.1 Clostridia bacterium | reverse complement strand
TTAAGTAAGGTCATATTATTTGTAATGGCAATCGCGATACATAATCTGCCTGAAGGTATAGCGGCAGGCGTAGGCTTCGGCTCGGACAATACCGCGCAGGCACTTCTTATAGCAGGCGGAATCGCACTTCAGAACATTCCCGAAGGAATGGTTATAATAGCTCCCATGCTTTCAGCGGGGGTCTCTCCGCGCAAAACCTTTATCTGCGCTATGATTACAGGGCTTGTTGAGGTAGTCGGAACGATAATCGGCTATTTTGCCGTCAGCATATCTTCTGCCATTTTGCCTTTTGCGCTTGCCTTTGCAGGCGGTACCATGCTTTACGTGATAAGTGATGAGATGATTCCCGAAACTCACGCGCACGGAAGCGAAAGAGGCGCAACATATGCACTTCTGGCAGGCTTTTGCGTAATGCTCATTTCTGACGTGCTGTTGGGATAAAAAAGCGTGCCGCTTTACCCATCTCGCACTCTGACTTATATAATAACAAAACAGCGTTTGTGAAACAACGGGGTTTCACAAACGCTGTTTTTGTTGTATTAAACATTTGTTATCAATAAGTTTTCTTCACCCTTATTTCGTGCGACAAGTCCGTCACGGGCAATATCTGTCAAATCACCACAGAGAGAGTAAATTTCCTTTTGATTTGCAATCAGTGACAGGTCTTTCCCCGTTGACACAATCTCCCTAAGCTGTGAGTTTGAAAGCGTTATATCATTCGATTTGAAAAATTCATCAAGCCGCGCCTTAACCTCATCAAGCCTTTGCAGAACGCCCACATTAAACGCCGGCGGAGCAAAGTGACGCCCTTCCTTTTGCGTGCAGTCACTGCGAACCTCAAGCGTTCCGCGGCAGGTTATTTCCACATTTCTGAAGGAAAGGAAGCATTCTATATCTTCAGCACGGGCATCGTCACGCTTGAAATAATCTTCAATCAATATCGGGTCAAAAATTTCATATTTACCGTTCCGTATTCTGTTAAACAACCCTTTTTTAAGAAAAAAGCTTATAATATCGTCTGTTGTTTCAAAGCTTTCGTCAACGGCTCCCGTTATATTCGGGCATCTTCCGAATCCGCTTTTTTCCCAAAGATAATCACGGAAAATTCTGTAGCCTTGACCGTTAAAATCGGGCGAATTGTGGAAAAGAATACCGCGAACAAAATCAAGTCTTGCAAAAAGGGTATAGGCAAAGGGCAGCTTTTCCTTCTGAATGTCAAGATGCGTCTGAACTGATGACATAAACGCAGGAAAATCGAGATAACAGTGCTCACCCATATAGGTATGCAGATAATTCTGCACCATATTATAGGTGGAAAACGGTGCATGATTTACGCTTAAATTATTAAAGTTGGGGTTTGTTCCACGTGAGGCAAGCCTGTGCCCGCCTTGGCTAAAATATTCTGATACAAGCTCAAAATATTTTTCAAATCTGCCGTGAAGCTCGCAAAGATTGTCACAATGGTTAAGTGAAAATTCAAAATTGTTGTATGAATTGTCAAAGCTTAAGCAATCACCGCATTCGTTTTCCATAAAAAGCTTTTCGCCGCCTTCACCGAAAAGCACGCAGCTAAACCCGTGCTTTTCAAGGAATTCGGCAATTTCACTGACAAATTTAACATCTGTATCGCCGCCCGATGTATTCACTATTGGAAATTCAAGCTCAACGCCCACATCACGGCTCGTTTTATTTTCAAACGGTTTGATAAATCTTTCGTAAATTATTTTTCGGCTATCCATATTACCACTCAAGAAGCTTTGCCATGAAAGAATCCAATTCGTCAATGCTTATACGCTGCTGCTGCATAGTGTCACGGTCACGGACGGTTACCGCATTATCTTCGAGGGTGTCAAAGTCAACTGTAATACATACAGGCGTACCGATTTCGTCCTGTCTGCGGTAACGCTTGCCTATTGAACCGGCATCATCATACTCACACGCATATTTCTTGATAAGTGTGCTGTAAACCTCCATCGCCTTGTCTCCAAGCTTTTTGGAAAGGGGAAGAATTGCCGCCTTAACAGGTGCAAGAACGGGTGAAAGTCTGAGAACAACTCTTGTATCGCCTTCGCCTACCTCTTCTTCGTCATATGCATCACAAAGAAGTGCAAGCGCAACACGGTCCGCACCGAGAGAAGGCTCAATAACATACGGAACATAACGCTCGTTTGTAACGGGATCAATATATTCCATGCTCTCGCCGCTGTGGTTCTGGTGCTGTGTGAGGTCAAAGTCTGTTCTGTCTGCAACACCCCAAAGCTCACCCCAGCCAAAGGGGAAAAGGAATTCTATGTCGGTAGTGGCATTTGAATAGTGGCTAAGCTCTTCGGGGCTGTGGTCACGCAACCGCATATTTTCCTCCTTCATGCCGAGAGAAAGAAGGAAGTTTTTGCAGTAATCCTTCCAATATTTAAACCACTCAAGGTCTGTGCCCGGCTTGCAGAAGAATTCAAGCTCCATCTGCTCAAATTCTCTTGTCCTGAAGGTAAAGTTACCGGGTGTAATTTCATTTCTGAATGATTTACCAATCTGCCCAACACCAAACGGAACCTTCTTGCGGCTTGTACGGGCAATATTTTTAAAGTTTACGAAAATACCCTGTGCAGTTTCGGGACGAAGGAAAATCTCCGCCTTTGCGTCTTCTGTTACGCCCTGGAATGTCTTAAACATAAGATTGAACTTTCTTATATCAGTAAAATTATGCTTTCCGCATTCGGGGCAGTTGATTCCGTTTTTGTCAATAAACTCAATCATCTGTTCGTTTGACCAGCCATCAACAACAATATCTTCACCTTTTTCGTGGCAATAATCTTCAATAAGCTTATCTGCACGATGGCGTGCTTTACACTCCTTACAATCCATAAGGGGATCGGAAAACCCTCCCACATGGCCGCTTGCCACCCAGGTTTGCGGATTCATAAGGATTGCACTGTCAAGACCCACATTGTACGGGCTTTCCGTAACGAACTTTTTCCACCAGGCACGTTTAACGTTGTTTTTATATTCTACACCCAAAGGGCCGTAATCCCAGGTGTTTGCAAGTCCGCCATAGATTTCACTGCCGGGGTACACATATCCGCGGCCCTTGCAAAGAGCAACGATTTTGTCCATCGTCTTATCCTGATTTTTCATAGTAAACACCTCTTAAAATCTATATATAAAGCTATTTTATCGCATTTAACAGTATTTGTCAATCAAATTGAGAGTGTAATCGTATTTTTTCATAAAACATAAGAGAGTTAAACCCCATAACATGGTCAACTCTCTTGCTCTGCTCAGTATCCCAGCTTATCGCTCAGGCTGTCATCATTCTCAATCCAATCCTTCTCCACATCGATAACTGTATATTCGCTTTCAGTTCTTCTTACAATCACCTTTGATATGCCTGCGTTGATAATGTGCCTTTTGCACATTGAGCAGCTCGTTGCATTATGTACAAGCTCACCCGTTTCGCAGTCACGCCCCGCAAGGTAAAGCGTTGCGCCAATCATATCCCTGCGTGATGCGCTTATAATAGCATTGGCTTCGCTGTGCACGCTACGGCACAATTCATAACGCTCACCACGGGGCACATTCATCTGCTGCCTTCTGCAATAGCCAAGGTCAAGGCAATTTTTACGCCCTCTCGGCGCACCTGTATATCCCGTGGAAATTATTTCATCATTCTTTACAATGATTGAACCGTAGTTCCTTCGCAGACAGGTTCCGCGCTCTAAAACCGTGGCGGCAATATCAAGATAGTAATTGTGTTTATCCTTTCTGGTCATAAAAAGACCTCCCATCAGTTTGTTTTTACAAGCAAAAACGCATTTATATCACGATTTTTAATTTTTAGGATTCCGTTGTTGCGTACAACTTTTGACTTCAAAATCATAAAAATCACCATTTCTAAGTTTGTCTCAATTGTAGCACAAGTCCACCTAAATTGCAACTAAAAATATTCGCTCTTTTGGGAATAAAGCAGGTTTTGATAAAAAATGAAATATTTTAAAAAATAAGTATTGCAATTTTTAAATATCTGTGGTATCATACTAATTGCGTTTAAAATATGTGCTTGTAGCTCAGTTGGATAGAGTATTTGGCTACGAACCAAAGGGTCGGGGGTTCGAATCCCTCCAAGCA
>JAXJXW010000154.1:0-5476 GCA_036307325.1 Clostridia bacterium | reverse complement strand
GCTCCCAGTTGCGTGTTGTGCGGAGCTTATTGACATTTTCGGGCGAACACTGTTCAAGCCAGAACTTTGCCCGTTCAAGCCTGTCGGCAAAGTCATCATACTTGTAAGGTGTTCCGATTTTTTCAAACACAACCTCAAGCATGGGTACATTGAAGTTTACAACTGAACCAAGCTGGACAAGAAGGCTCATGGGAACGCATTTCGGCGTTCTGCCCTCAACGGTTGTGTTATACATAATTGCGCTTGTATGCTCGTCGGCAGAACCGTTTTCGTAAGCCGTCTGCATTTTATCAAATTCAAAATACTGACGGAGTATTCCGTCGTCAAAGCAGAAGTCAAAGGCCTTAAGAGGATCAGTCTTTGAATAAAGCCAAAGAATTACCTCAGGCTGATAGAGCTTTAAAAGTGTTTCAGGCGTAAGATTCAGCCCTGAAGAGCCTGACATTTTGCCCGTAGTGCCCTTTATTCCTATAAATTCATAGCCCTGGAAAAGGGGAGCATCATATCCGAAAATCTTTTTTGAAATATCCTTACTGGTGTCGTAGCTTCCGTTTCTCGCCGCATGGTCTTTTCCGCCCGGCTCAAAATCCACACCTTCATACATCCAGCGCATGGGCCAGTCAATCTTCCAGGCAAGCTTGCAGTTAAAATCCTTTTCAAAATTAAATTCGCCGCAGTGACCGCACTCGCATGAAAACTGTGCAACGGTGCAATCCTCTGAAAGGGAATGAATTGTTGTGGTGTCCTTACCGCACTTCGGGCAGTAAATACTTACGGGATAGTAAGCCTCTCTTTCGCCCTCCTTGGCGTCTTGCGTTCTGTGACTGTCAAGAATATCAAATATTTCACCGCGTTTTTTGAGAGCGTGAATAATATGCTTAACATATTTTCCCGAACGGTAAATTTGTGCCTGATGACGATAATCAAGCTCAATTCCGAACTTTACTATTGAACGCTCAAACTCCCGTTCAAAATATTCGGCATAGGTTTTGCAGTCATCATCCTTGAACGGATTTTTAACATCAACATAAGGACAGCCAATATATTTTTCCATATCGGAATCAGCCTTGGCAACATTAACGGGAACCTTGCGAAGCCTGTCAAATTCATCCCAGGAAAAGAGAAGGCGTGCCTTGCGCCCCATTTTGCGAAGTGCACGAACAACAAAATAGCTTGTTGCTATATCACGGAAATTACCAATGTGAATAGAGCCCGAAGGACTTATACCTGCGGCGCAAACATATTCTTCCTTATCGGGATTGCGTTCTATAATTTTTTTTGCTATTTCTTCTGACCAATGCATTGTAATCACCCTTTGTAAATAATACCTTTTATTGTATTATTATATAACTTTTTTGGCTTAATGTCAATTATTTTGACTTTAAATAAGAATGATTACCTTAAAAATGTAAATGAAAAAGCGGCAACAACAAGAGAAGCACCAATGCACAAGGCACACAAAAGCCCGGAAATGCGCATCTTTTTCTCCTTTTTTCGCATAAATACCGGCTTTTGCAAATTCTCAAGATAGAGGGAAACAATGCGTTCAGCCTCGCTTACGGCATCAGATTCCGAAAAGTCTTCCTCATCACGCAGTATAAAAATCGCTTGCTCAATACGCGGTGATTTAATATCATTCAAAACCACTATCTTCCGCGTGTTATTATTCATATAAATCAGCTCCTTTTTACAGAGTATGGACATAACTGCGTGAACTTAAACATAATTTATCCGATATATGCGGCAACAACCGTTATGTCGTCATCGAGCTTTGGAGAGGAGCTTTTTGCCCTGTCAAGTATAAGCTGTGCAAGAGCCTGGGGCTCAGTGCCGTCATATTCCTCCATAAGCCTTTTTATCCACGGGGAAACCTCTCCGAGTGTATCTCCGATTCCGTCTGAAACAAGTACAATCATACTGCCCTTTCCCGAATCAATGCTGAAATACTCCGAGGCTTCGTGAGTGCTTGTACCAAGGGGGAGGGAGGGCGTGTTAATTTGAGTAACGCCACTTTGCGTGCGTGCAAAGCTTCCTGCACCGCCGCATTTATAAATCCGTGAGGTGCCGTCAACAAGGCTTATCAGACATAAATCAATTGCCGCAAGAGTTCCCGATGCAGATTGGAGAAACATAGAATTTATAATTGATATAGCGCATTTTCCGTCAATGCCGCATTCCAAAAGCCGCATTAAAAGAGAAGCGCAGGTGCGGCTTTCCTCCCGTGCCGTTTCGCCGCTTCCCATGCCGTCGCAAAGAATAATTGCATATGTTTGCCTGTCCAAAAGGGAATATACGGCATAATCGCCGCTGTGACGCTTATTTGCTTTAACGGCACTTGTAATTGCCGTGGTAATGGAAAAGGAGGGGCGCACCACATAAAGATGACTGCACTCTCCGCAGCAGCGGAGGCCTGTCCTTATAAATTGTTTGCCTGTGGAATCCTCTAAAACCTTGTAAACCGCATTTTCACACCGCCCGAAGCCGCCGCATTTTTCAAAGGTTATATGCACCTGCATGTCATCGCCGTTTCCGCTTACAAAGACTGTTTTAGCATTTATGCCGTCTTTGCGAAGACGCATTCTCACATCCTCCGAGGCTATTTCATCGCATTCGGGCATATCAGAAAGCTTTGAAGCATAGGAATCCAGCAGCGTTGCAACGGCTTTAAAGCTTGTATAAACGGAGGACTGAAGCTCCTGTATTCTTGACGCCCACACGCAGTCGTTTTTATAAAGGTCATGCACCCCTATAAAGTCAGCGATGAACTGCTCTCTTCTCAGGCAGTGGGCAGGGGCATTTTCGGGCGTTATGCTCTCTCCGTTTTCCAATGATTGAAGCAATAGGTCAACGGAAGCCTTTGTAGAAGCACAGTCACGCCCCCAGCAATATTTTCTGAGACCACATCCCATACAGGATTTACGCAGAATACGGCGATATAAAAGCATACGATTCATGTCGCTTTCGCTTCTCAGCTTTGCCACGCTTTTAAAGCTTGTTTCGCATTTATCCAGTGTCCGTGCGGCAAATTCAAGCTTTTGAGAGGCAAGTGCCGTCTTTTTTTGTGTGGTACTGCCAATGTTTTTTATGGCTTCAATAACCTTTTGCGGCATACAATACAGTATGACGGTAGCGAGGAGTGTATCAAAAATATTTATCAGCACCTCTGTTGAGCCGTTTGAAAGTATTGTGATAACACTGTTTGCCATAATAAAGGAAATACAGGCAGACCATTTTCCATATCTTGAAAAATATCCCGCACACAGACCCGATAGGGCAAATGACGCCGCACAGGCGTCTATTCTTCCACGGCTGAGGCAGCAGATTATACCCATGATTATACCGGCACAACACCCGTGCAGACTCCCGAAGGCAGTGGCAAACGCAAGAACAAAAAGAACGCAAAGAGTGCCCGTAAGGGTAAACACCCCGGGAAAGCCTATATCGCCCAAGCCGCATATTGCTCCCCCCGCAAGGAGTGTAAGGGAAACCGTTTCCTCAGGAGAAAGGGTACGCCGAATGTTACGGGAAAAAACAACGGGAATTGCAATGGAAAATGCACGGACTCCTATCCACAGGGAGGCGCATTCAACAATAAGAACCACCAAATCATAAATAAGGGGAAAGCCCCCCACTGTTGAGGTTAAAAAAAGAAGTGCCAATCCCGAAACAAAAAGGGAAAGTGATGCACTTACCGCAATTACGGAGCATTTTCCATGACGGGGCGATATTATTTTTTCATAAACAAGGGATATAAGAATTGCCGTAAATATGTATTTTATAACCGTGTAAAGTCCTGCGCCCCGCACAATAACACCGAGAATAGAGAATATTGCGGCGGCGTATGCCCCTGAGCTTGAAAACAGTGCCGCACTGAAGGCAAGCCCAAGGGGCGGAGCACCGCCGATAAGCTTTGTTCCCGAAAGGAGAAAGGCGATTGCACATTTTATAATAACAGGAACTGTTATGTATTCTCTGATGGAAAACAGACTTGTCCGCTTAGTAAAAACACGGCGTTTTTTCATTCGTTGTTTCAAAGGCCTCAAAACAGATTTGCTCATTTGTTAACCGTCCTCTCTTAGCCTGACGATTCAAATTGGCATCGTCAGGCTTATGCTATTGTTACTATTGTAGCATTTATCCTGTGCAGGTTTTGTCAAATGAAGAACCTATGGAAAAAAACTTTTCGGCAAATTGCAATAAAATAAGAAGTAAAATAAAAAATCCATTCAAAAAACGATTGTTTTTGCCTTTGCTTCCATGAAGAAAAATCTGCCTGAAAATAAATTTTTCAAAAATGGAAATTTTACCTTGACATAAAAAGACCGCAGCGTATAATATGTATTGAAAGTAGGGTGGGTATTTATGAAAAAAACTGTTGATATGACAAAGGGCGGCATCGGTTCAAGAATTATCACTTTTGCGATTCCGATTATTCTGACAGGAGTTCTGCAGGTTTTGTACAATGCTGCGGATATGATTGTTATAGGACGGTTTTCAGGCAAAAACTCCCTTGCGGCGGTAGGCTCAACTGCGCCTGCAATTAACCTTGTAATAAATTTGTTTATCGGTCTATCATCTGCGGCAGGCGTAATAGTCGCGCATAAATTCGGAGCAAAAAACGAATCGGGCGTCTCAACAGCCGTACATACCTCTGTTTCCGTAAGTATAATCGGCGGATTGTTTTTAAGCATTCTGGGAATAACAATTGCAAGGCCGCTTATGAGAGCTATGGGCTCTCCGGATGATGTTCTTGACCTGTCTGTGACTTATCTGAGGATTTATTTTATCGGTGTGTTGCCGATGATGATATACAACTTCGGTGCATCAATAATCAGGTCGGTGGGCGATTCAAAAAGACCGCTGATATATCTTGCCCTTTCAGGCTCTATAAATGTTTTGCTTAACATGGTTTTTGTTGTTTTGTTAAAATGGGATGTTGCAGGCGTTGCGGCGGCGACGGCGATTGCACAGTTCATTTCGGCGGTTTTGGTGCTGAACAATCTTTTGACATCAAACGAATGCTACAAGCTTGTGCTGAAAAAACTCAGAATATATCAAAATGACTTGTTTGATATATTGTACATAGGAATCCCGGCAGGCATTCAAAACTCTATATTTTCCTTGTCAAATGTTATAATTCAGTCAAGTATAAATTCGGTGGGTTCTGTGGCAATGGCAGGAAATGCCGCTGCGGCAAATATTGAGGGAGTTGTCTATACCTCCATGAATGCATTTCATCAATCTGCAGTAACCTTTGTCAGCCAGAATTTCGGAGCAATGAAGTTTGACAGAATAAAAAAAGGCATTATATCCGCTTGCGTGAGTGTAAGTATTACAGGCTTGCTGGTGGGCGGCTTAATCTGCATTTTTGCAGATAAGCTTCTGTCGATTTATGCAACCGATCTCGATGTTATATTGTGCGGAAGAGATAGGATAATGATAATTTGTTCCACATATTTTTTGTGCGGCCTTATGG
>JAXJXW010000153.1:0-1871 GCA_036307325.1 Clostridia bacterium | reverse complement strand
GGCCTTGCGGCAGTGCTTTGTGCCTTAGATTTATTAAAAGATACAAAAATAAAGAACGATATTTATGCCGTGGCGACAGTTCAGGAGGAGCTGGGGCTTCGTGGGGCAAGAACTTCAGCCGCAAAATTACAACCTGACTTTGCAATTGCCATTGATGTTACCCACGGAAAGAGCAACGGCGTTTTGGAGGAGGCTTTTGATTGCGGTAAGGGAACCGTTATTACTATGGGGCCAAATCTTGACAGAAAGCTTACGAAAAAGATGATTGAAATTGCACAAAATAATAGTATTGATATTCAAAAGGAAGCCTGCGCCGGAAACACAGGTACAGATTCATGGGAAATTCAGGTTTCTGGAAGGGGAATAAGAACGGCACTTTTGTCCATTCCTCTTCGCTATATGCATTCCAACTATGAGGTGTGTAATTTAAAGGATATTGAGTCAACCGCACAGCTTGTTGCAAAAGTTGTATCGGAATTGAAGGGCGGTGAAGATTTGTGCTTTTAAAAGAATTGACATCGCTTTTTGCGCCTTCAGGATTTGAAGACGAGGTGCGTGAATTTGTAAAAAAACACGCCTGTGCAGATGAGGTTTATACAGACAGAATAGGTAATTTGATTTGCCGCAAAAAGGGCAGCGGAAAGCGCATTATGGTGTGCGCTCATATGGATGAGGTTGACCTTATGATAACAGGCTTTACCGAAGATGGATTTCTCAAATTTGATTCCTTGGGCGGTATTGAAACGGCGGTACTTTTAAGCAAAAAAGTGTATATCGGAGAAAACCGCATTCCCGGTATTGTGTGTGCGAAGGCAGTGCATTTGCAGTCAAAAGAGGAACGGCTCAAGCCTCTTGAAATGAAAAATATGTGCATTGACATAGGGGCGAAAAACAGTGAAGAGGCAGAAACATATGTAAGCCTTGGAGATTATGCGGTGTTTGAAGGTGAATATACTCCGTTTGGCGATAAGCTTGTAAAAAGCAAAGCCTTAGACGACCGTGTGGGCTGTGCTATTTTACTGGAGCTTATGAAAAATGAATATGATAGTGACATTTACTATGTATTCACAGTTCAGGAGGAAGTGGGGCTTCGTGGTGCAAAGGTTGCCGCACATGAAATAAATCCTGACCTTGCGCTGGTTGTTGAAGGAACAACCTGTTCTGATGTATACGGAAGCCATATGCACAACCAGGTTACCAATCTTGGGGGCGGAGCCGTTATGACGGCAATGGACCGTGCGGCCATTTCAGATAGGAACTATTTTGAATTTATAAAACGAGTGGCAACTGATGAAAATATAAAGCTGCAAATTAAGCGTACAACGGCAGGGGGAACTGACGCAGGAAGTATTCAGCTAAGCTTAAACGGTATAAAAACGGCAGTGCTTGCCGTACCTTGCCGATACATTCACTCTCCTGTAAGCGTAATGCATATGGAGGACTTTGAAAGTGTGCATCGCCTTGCAGACGCCGTTCTCAGAAACATTGAAAGGACAGATATTTGATGGAGCTTTTAAAACAACTTACAATGTGCATTGCACCTTCAGGCAGGGAGGACAGTGTACGCTCTATAATAGAAAAAGAGCTTGAAGGGGTTTGTGATGAAATCTATACTGACGCTCTGGGTAATTTAATTTGCCACAAAAAGGGCAGTGGCAAAAAACTAATGCTCACTGCACATATAGACGAAATCGGGTTCATGGTAACCTTTATTGACGACAAGGGATTTTTGCGGTTTAATACGGTGGGCGGTCAGCAAAAGCTTAACTGCATAAACAGTAAGGTGGAATTTGAACACGGTGTTTGCGGTACAATTTCTTATGAAAACAAGGAAGACCCCGCAAGCGTGGGATTTGACAAAATGTATATAG
>JAXJXW010000152.1:0-1187 GCA_036307325.1 Clostridia bacterium | reverse complement strand
GCGGAGCAAATACTATGCGTATTTGCGAGCATTTTAACAAAGATAGATCGGAAATTTACCTTTCAAAATCGGTGTTCAAATTGGAATCGTCAGGCTAGGCTAAATTTTTATTTTTCACGCTTCTTCTATTGAGCCTTTATATATGCACCACAGGGTTATAGTAATTATAATCACTATTGCACCCACAAAGGACATTGCGCCCGGAAGTTCGCCGTCAATAAGAAATACCCAAAGGGGATTTAAAAGAGGCTCTATAACGCCGATAAGGCAGCAAGCGAGGGCAGGGCAGTTTTTTAGTGCCAAGCCAACAAGAATATATGGAATTCCCAGCTGAACAACGCCAAGCACCACGAGCCAGAAAAAGGCGTTTAAATCCAAGGTGTTCTGGGTAAACGGAGTAAATGCAATACCTATGACCGCCGTTATTATATGACCCAAAAGAATGCCACTCATTCTTTCATCATCCTTGCTTTCACCACAGGAAACATACATTGCCGCCACAAACACGCCCGACAATATCCCCACTATGTTGCCCGCCAGTTTGCCTGAGTCCATTTGGTCGAAGAAGAACAGGGCAATGCCTGTCAGGGTTAAGATAACCGTCAAAACATCGGCGCGAATTACTTTCTTTTTAAATATGAAAAAGTTTATAAGCAAAATAAACACGGGCGAGGTAAATTGAAGCACAATGGCGTTAGCCGCCGTTGTAAGCTTGTTTGCCGAAACAAAAGCAAAATATGTAAGGCACAGAAAAAGAGCACTTGCCATTGAATTTTTCGTAAAATGAATTTTGATTTTTGATATTTTCATAAAAACCAAAACCGTTATCATTGAGAAAAAGCTGCGCCAGCCGGCTATAACAAAGGGGTTGCAGTCAATAAATCTGAATAGTATTCCTGCAATGCTCCACATCATACTGCAAATTACCATTTGTATAATAGCCTTGTTTTTTTCAGACATGTAAACCATTCTTTCTAATTCAAATAATCAACGGTATTCATTATAGCTCAGCCCGCTTAAAAAGTCAAATACATATATTTAAAGCGTGCCAAGCACACTACAAAAAAAGGGGATGTAAAATAATTCCCTGAAATAGACAAAGATCTCATTTATTGAGGTCTTTGTTTTGTTTCAGGGAAAAAATACCGTTTTTTTGGCACACGAAATAAAGCTCCGTTATTTGAGCT
>JAXJXW010000151.1:0-4712 GCA_036307325.1 Clostridia bacterium | reverse complement strand
GAGCTTCGTTTTGTGTACCCAAAATTCAGAAAAATTTTAAAAGTTATCCACATTTTGGGCAGAAAAAGAGGGCGATGCCTCAATTTAGTGAAAATTCACTTATTGAGACACGCCCTTTTTATTTTTTAGTGGGTAACAAAGAACATTATAGTAAAGAGAATTGTTATTACCCATGTTCCAACGGGAATTTCCTTTACCTTACCTGAGAACAATTTAATAAGCACATATGAAAGCAAGCCGAAGGCAATACCGTAGCTTATATTATAAGTAAACGGCATCATAGCAAGAGTTAAAAATGCGGGAACTGATTCTGCCGCATCATTCCATGCTATTTTAGCTGCGCCGCTTGCCATCAATACACCAACATAAACAAGTGCCGCTGCAACTGCATATGTGGGAACAAGTGCCGCTATGGGGCTGAAGAACATTGCAACAAAGAATGCCGCCGCTGTTACAACTGCCGAAAGACCTGTTCTGCCGCCCTCTGCAATACCTGCAGATGATTCAACAAAGGTTGTAACTGTGGAAGTACCGCAAACAGATCCTACCGTTGTAGCAATAGCGTCTGCAAGCATAGCTCGGTTCATGTTGGGGATATTGCCCTCCTTATCCACAAGATTTCCCTGAGAGCAAGCACCAAAAAGTGTTCCCATGGTATCAAACATATCAACCATGCAAAAAGCCAATGCGGTAGTAATAATTAAAACTACAAGGCTTGCCTGAGAGTGCTCTGCAAGATATGCCGAAAAGTCAAAGCCTTCCGTAAATACCTTTCCGAATGCCTGTGCGGAGAAATCAGAGAATGCCGCAAAAGGATTCATCTGCAAGGATTCTCTGAATCCGTCATAAAAGCCTTTAACAGTAAATCCTAAAGCATAATAAGCTACTGTGCCTGCGAGAATTCCCCAAAGAACGGCACCCTTCTTTTTCTTAGCCGCCAGGGTAGCAATAACAATAATAGAACCGAACATTACAAGAAGGGGCATAACAGAAGCCCATGTTGCATTTCCGTTTAATAAATTCATGGAAGCAAGGTTAACTGCCGTAGCTGGGTCCTTTACTACCAGACCGGCGTTCTGCAATCCGAGAAAAGCGATAAATAAACCAATACCAACGGGAACCGCCATTTTTACGCATTTTGGAATAGCGTCAAAAATCAATTTCCTCAAGCCGGTTACTGTAAGAATAATAAAAATAACGCCGTCAAGAAGAACGAGAGTCAAGGCATTTGCATAAGAAAGCCCCATTCCAAAGCATACCGTGTAAACAAAGAAGGCATTTAAGCCCATGCCTGAAGCCTGTGCCAAAGGAAGATTTGCCAAAAGTCCGATTAAAAGTGTGCCCACGATTGCGGATATTGCAGTTGCAACATAAATCGCACCGTAAGAAACAACCCCTAACTCTGAAAACATTCCGGCATTAACCATCAGTATGTACGCCATTGCCATGAAGGTCGTAATACCTGCAGCTACCTCCGTTTTCACCGTTGTGTTGTGTTCTTTCAAATGAAAAAACTTGTCCATAATCCTACTCCTTTTTTATTTAT
The DNA here is from genome assembly GCA_036307325.1 of Clostridia bacterium. Taxonomy (GTDB): domain Bacteria; phylum Bacillota; class Clostridia; order UMGS1883; family UMGS1883; genus UMGS1883. The sequence continues at coordinate 3,166 of JAXJXW010000151.1, read as the reverse complement.
TATAGTTCAAGGGATTAGTATATACATTTCCCTTCATAATGTATTGTACCATATACTGACAATTTTTTCAATATAAAAACGAATTAAATTAGAAAATCTGCAAAAAATAAGAGCATAGCTTTACGCTCCCTGATTTCGGGGCAGAGCAATACTCTTGTTATAATGGGGTTGGAAATTTTGGGATTTATATTCAGTATAATTGCCGGTGCAGCAATGAGCATTCAAGGGGTAATGAATACACGGCTAAGCGAAAAAATAGGCCTTTATGAATCAAACGCCTATGTTCAGGGAACGGCATTTTTGATTTCCCTTATTGCCATGTGGACAGTGGGTAAGGGCAACATAACAGAGATAACGCAGGTAAATAAGCTTTACCTTTTCGGCGGCGTTCTGGGGCTGATAATAACTGTAACAGTAATGCTGGGCGTAGGGAAATTAAGCCCCACCGTTGCCATTTCCACAATACTAATAGCCCAGCTTCTTGTTGCCGCAATAATAGATTCCTTGGGATTGATGGGAAGCGAAAAAATCCCGTTTACATGGAACAAATATGTGGGGCTTGCTCTCCTTTTGGGCGGGGTACTTCTCTTTAAATGGAAAGTTTAATACAACTAGGAATTGTCCGGATCGCAAGAAAATCTGAACAATTTTTCCTATCCCCTTAAAAGACCGGGAGCTGTTTAAAAACTTTAGTTGTTCTTAAACAGCCCCTTATATTTCGGCGTATTTTTACATAAGCGGTGCCACTGCTTTTAAGATAAATCCTAAAATGCGGCAGCATTTGCCCTCCCATATGGTTTCTTTGGTGACTTTGCGGCACTTTTCCAAGGTTTCCCGGTAATCCTCCTCTATTTCCCCGATGCATGCACTGCCAACCATCCATGTAGCACATTCAAAATGGTGATACAGGCTTCTGTAATCAAGGTTTATTGTCCCCACAACTGCCTCTTCATCATCACTGACAAACAGCTTTGCGTGAACAAATCCCGGTGTGTACTCATAAATTTCAACTCCCGAATCAAGAAGTGATTTATAGTAGCTTTTTGCCAGTGAATACGGCGCCGCCTTGTCGGGTACTCCCGGCAGAATAAGCTTAACATCAACGCCTCTCTCGGCGGCAAATTTCAAAGCAGTTTCCATCTCTCCGTCAAGAATAAGGTATGGCGACATTATGTGTACATATTTTTTTGCCCTGTTCAATATATCCATATACACTCTCTCCCCAACCTTGTCATTATCCAAAGGGCAGTCTCCAAAGGGAACTACATAGCCATTTCTAACACTTGCATTTTTCGCTTTATCGGGCATAACCGCATCAAAATTCACTGTCTTTTCATCCATATTCCACATTTGCAGAAACATCAGCGTAAAACGATTTGCCACACTGCCTTTAAGCATTACTGCGGTGTCTTTCCAATGACCGTGCTTTTCAATTTCATTTATGTACTCATCGGCAAGGTTAATGCCTCCGTTAAATGCCGTGTGTCCGTCAATAACGAGAATTTTTCTGTGATCTCTGTAGTTGTAATGAGTTGAAAAAAACGGCGTAAGCGGAGAAAAAACCTTGCATTTGATTCCCAGCTTCTTGAGCCTTTGGGGATAATCACGGGGCAAAGTTGAAAACTCACATGTTCCGTCGTACATTACCCTTACATCAACGCCCTGTGCCGCCTTTTTTACCAGAATATCCAGTATTTCTCCCCACATAAGGCCTTCTTCAATTATAAAGTATTCCATAAAAATAAATTTTTCCGCTGCCTCAAGCTGTTTTAAAAGCTCCTTGAATTTATATTCCCCAAGAGGAAAAAAGGTTATCTGGGTATCATCATATATTTGACTCCCGCCGTATTTTTTAAGATATGTTAAAAGCCCTGCGGAATCGGGATATTCTTTTGCAAACCTGTCCTCTGTTTCGGGGTTTGGGGAGCATAGGCAGTTGGACTGCTGATTTATATTTTTTGTGCGCTGCGCCATCATTCTGTGGCCGATACTGCTTTGCGTAAAAATAAACAAAAGCACACCAAACACCGGTACAAGCATAATCATTATAAGCCATGTGAGCTTAGCGGTGGGGTCTATTGCAGTATTTAAAATATACATAACTATAACTGCAGTAAGAACAATACTTCCGCCCCAAATACGGGGCAAATGCTCTGCAAACCAGCTGAATGCTGCAAACATAACGCCTGCCTGAAGAATAAGGAGAATTATAAATATTCCCAATCTGCTGAACAAAGCATGAACCAAGCCCTTCTGCCCCTTTTTCAGCAATCGCATTCCCTTGCCTTCATTTTCCATGGTTCTCTTCCTTTCTTTAGCTTCCTCGCAGTGTGATGCAATCTCAGGACTTCCCATGCATGCTGCATTCCCTGCATTTTCCGTAAATCACAGTACCCGGTTCATCTATAATAAAGCTATCGTCTTTTGAAAGAATTGATGCAATCTTGTCTGAATTTTCTTTGTTAATGCACTGTATTTTTCCACACATGTTGCATTTTACATGCATATGGGCGTGGCATTTTTCCTGTTCGCAATATTGGTACAAGGCAGTATTTGTGTCTTGTGCAAAAGCCTTGCGAATAAGCCCCTGCTCTGTTAAAGCCGCAAGGTTTCTGTAAACTGAACTTAAGCTTACTCCCTGCACTGCACTTTGAATTTCCTCTGCAGAAAGAAATTCATTTTTATGTAACTCCAAAAAGGAAATAAGCATTTTTCTTTGTTTTGTTAAGTAAACCTTCATGGCGCATCCCCTCACAAAATGATTTTACTGTGCCGATAAATCATAAACGAAACTCACCTTCGGCGTATGCACATACGCCGAAGGCGGCTCTGAAGCACGGGTAAATCCGCACTCCGATTCCCTCTGTACTTATTGTTACTATTATATTCAGTAATTTTCTTTTTTCATTTCAAAATAGCTTTTACTGTGGAAGCACACGGGACAAACCTCTGGGGCTTTCCTGCCCATAACAAGGTGACCGCATTTTCTGCAAATCCACATAACCTCTTCACTTTTTTCAAAAACCTTCTTCATCTCAACATTCTCAATAAGCTTGCGGAACCTTTCTTCATGGGATTTTTCAATTTCACCCACCGCCCTGAACTGATTTGCCAGTGCAGTAAATCCCTCTTCCTCGGCTTCTGCTGCAAATTTACTGTACATGTC
>JAXJXW010000150.1:0-4713 GCA_036307325.1 Clostridia bacterium | reverse complement strand
TACATGTCAGTCCATTCATAGTTTTCGCCCTCTGCTGCCGCCAAGAGATTTTCATCGGTTCTGCCAAGCAGAGATAAAGCCTTAAACCAAAGCTTTGCGTGCATTTGCTCATTTGCGGCAGTTTCCTCAAATATATCGGCAATCTGCTCATATCCTTCTTTTCTTGCTACTGAAGCAAAATACACATACTTGTTTCTTGCCTGGGATTCCCCTGCAAACGCCGCCAAAAGATTTTGCTGTGTTTTTGTTCCTGTATAATCCATAATCTTCAACTCCTCACGGATTATCTTTTCCTTATAGAGCAAGATTATTCAACACTGCAGATTTCTTTTATTGCTTCCCACGCATCATCAACACCAAGCCCCGTTTCTCCGCTGAACGGGATAAGGATGTCCTCGTCAGTAAGATTAAGTGTATAATACACCTCGTCAAGATGGTCGTTAAGCTTTGTCTTGGGGATTTTATCGCATTTTGTTGCAATGACAAATGCAAACCCATGCCTTTCCCTTATATATCTGAGCATGGTTATATCATCGGCAGTGGGCTTGTGGCGTGCGTCAACCAAAAGAGCTGTGCAAACAAGTCCATTGCGTGAATTTAGGTAGGTTTCAATCATTGATGCCCATTTTTTCTTTTCTTCCTTGCTCACAGCAGCATAGCCGTATCCCGGAAGGTCAACAAAATTAAGGCAATCATCAATGTTGTAAAAATTTATCGTTGCCGTTTTTCCCGGCTTTGAGCTTGTTCGCGCAAGATTTTTTCTGTTAAGCATCTTATTTATAAAAGAGCTCTTTCCTACATTACTTCTGCCTGCAAAAGCAATATCCGGAAATTGACACTGAGGATATTGCTTTTGGGAAACTGCTGAAATTGTAAGCTTCGCATTATGAATATTCATGCTCTGTATTCCTTTCTCTTTTATATGCAGGCGGAACAACATTTACTCTGCTTGTGTTTACCAGGCAAATTTTGAATACCTCCTCGCAGCTTTCCACCTTATGTACAATTATTCGGGAAAGTACATCACTTGGAACATCCTTTAAGTCCTTATCATTTGCCTTCGGTATAATTATTTCTCTTATTCCCAATCTGTATGCGCCGAGAATTTTTTCCTTCAGCCCACCTATGGGCAGTACCCTTCCCCGAAGGGATATTTCGCCCGTCATTGCAACATTTCCCCTAACAGGCACATTTGTCAGCGCACTCAAAATTGCGGTAGCAATGGTAATTCCCGCACTGGGACCGTCTTTCGGAACGGCTCCTTCAGGAAAATGGATATGAATATCTTTATTTTTGTAAAATTCCTTGTCAATGGAATACTGTCCGCTGATGCTCCTTACATAGCTTGCGGCAATGGTTGCGGATTCCTTCATTACATCTCCCAGCTTGCCTGTCAGGGATAGCTTTCCGCTGCCGTCAAGTACAACCGCTTCACACACAAGAACCTCTCCCCCAACCTGTGTCCAGGCAAGACCGTTTACAGTTCCCACATTAGCAGTCATAAAAATTTCATCACGAAGATATTTTACAGGGCCTAAATATTCCGAAAGGTTTTTCTCGGTAACGGAAAACTTGTCTCTGCCTTCTTTTTCCGCAATTGCCGCACACTGTCTGCAAACGGAGGCAATTTCCCTTTCCAAGCCTCTCACCCCTGCTTCCCGTGTGTAATTCTCTATAATACTGCGAATGGCTCCGTCGCTTATTTTCAGTATATTTCCTTCAAGACCGTGCTTTTTCTTTTGCTTAGTTACAAGATATTTTTTTGCAATTGAAAGCTTTTCTTCATCTGTATAGCTTGAAAGCTCAATCACTTCCAGCCTGTCAAGAAGGGGTGACGGCACCGTTTCTGTGGTATTGGCAGTTGCCAAAAACAAAACATTTGAAAGGTCAAGCCCCACTTCAAGGAAATTATCTCTGAAGGATTTGTTCTGTTCGGGGTCTAATATTTCAAGGAGTGCAGAGGCAGGATCTCCCTTATAATCCGAGCCTATTTTATCAATTTCATCAAGAAGTATAAGAGGATTATTTGACTTTGCCTTTCTCAGTGCCTCCGCAATACGGCCGGGCATAGCACCCACATATGTTTTTCTGTGTCCCCGAAGCTCACTTTCGTCTTTCATGCCCCCAAGGCTTATTCGCACGAAGTTGCGCCCCGTAGCCTCTGCTATGGACTTGGCGACAGATGTCTTACCCACACCCGGAGCACCCAGCAGGCAAAGCACACTTCCGTTATTCACATTTGTTCTGTTTATCACCGCAAGCTGCTGAATAATGCGCTTTTTTACCTTTTCCATACCGTAGTGGTCACGCTCAAGTATTCTTTCAGCTTTGCTGAGGTTTCTGTTTTCCTCCGTTTGCTTATCCCAGGGAAGTTCACATATTACATCAAGATAATGGCGCGAGATTGCATTTTCGGGTGATGTCTGCGGAAGCCTCTCAAGATTTTTGAGTTCTCTCATTGCCTTCTCATAGACCTCTTCAGGAAGGGCTAAGCTATCCAGCTTATCACTTAAAATTCTTACATCATCATACTCATCGCCAAGCTCTTCCTTAATTGCCTTTATCTGCTCACGAAGGAAGTATTCTCTGTTATTTTCCTCCATTTGCTCCTTAACACGGTTTGCAATAGAGTTTTCAACATCAAGAATTTTAACCTCCTGTGCAAGTATATTTATAAGCTTCATAAGGCGCTTCTTAACATTTGCGGTTGCAAGAAGTGTTTGTTTATCATCATTTCTTCTTACAAGGTTTGAAGCAATCATATCGCACAGGGAAGAAGGCTGTGTTTCAGGCAAATTCTTCAAAAATTCCGCAGAAGCAAGCTTCGGGCTTATTTCAATAAAGTCATTTATAAGAAGATGAATCTGATTTAATATTGCCGCATATTCTTCCGAGGAAAGGTCTCTTGTGCTTGAATTTAAAAATGAAACCTCTGCTTCATATGCACCGCTTACAAAAAGCGCAGATGCCAATTTTCCTCTTGAAATACCCTCCACCAGAACGCGTATTCCTCCGTCACTGTGGCGCATAAGCTGGCGTACCTTGACAACAATTCCGTATTCATATACATCCTTTGTTGTAGGCTCTTCTACTGAATCGTCTTTTTGTGCCGCCAAAAACAAAAGGCCGCTTTGGTTTACCGCCTTTTCAATAGCGGCAATGCTTTTTTCCCTCGCAACATCAAAATGAAATACCGTTTCAGGAAAAATTATGAACCCACGAGTGGGAATTACGGGTAACAGTTTTTTCTTTAATGCCATAAATTTCGTCCTTATTTTATGTTATTTATATATGTTGTAAATCCATCTGTATAATTTACGGGGTATTTGCTTATAATTGCTTTCAATTCGTCATTCACCATGTTTTTAGCAAGCGTGTCTATAAGTGTATCTTTATTTTTCAAAGCTTCTGTTTTATCAATAGAGTATCTGTATATTATATGATAGCCGTATGCCGTTTTAACAGGTGTTTTTGTGTAGGACTTCTCTTTAAGATTAAATGAAGCTTCCTCAAACTCTTCAACCATTTCGCCCTTTGTAAAGGTATATCCGTCTTCACCCTGACCGTAATCCTGATTGTACTGAGCTATAAGCGTATCAAAATCACTGCCTTTGTTAAGCTTTGAAATAACTTCATTTGCCGTTTCCTCATCTTCAACCAAAATATGTTTTACATGAACATACTGCGAATTGTACATCGCAAAAAGCTCATTGTCACTGTGATTTTTATCGGCATACTGATTATACAGTTTTTCCGTGTAAATCTGATAAAGCGTATTTATGTCAATAACGGTTCGTAAATCCTCCTCGGAAATTCCGTTGTCCTTCTTATAGTTCTCAAAGCTTATGTCAAGCTTAAAGCTATCTTTGAAGCTTTGCCAAGCCTCCTCAGTTCTTTTTATATTCTCTTCTTTTTTATCAAGACCTTCTTCCTTTGCCGCATTATATACTGCGATTGAAGGCTGAATGGATTTTATCATATTTTCCGCCAGATATTTTGATGCAGGCACTCCACCTATGGTAAGGGTTTGAAGATTGGAACCTTCCGTATAATTATCGGAATAATAAGCAAGCATATCACTGCTGCAATTCTCATTTATAAAGAAACTTACAATACTTCCATTAATCTGAGTGTCCCCAACGGTTGCAACAGTTTCGTCTGCAAGAGATTCCATTGTTTTTTGGTCCAAAATTCCAACAAAGCTTTCGGGAACTTCACCAATATAAATAGTTTTTGAATTGCCATCCCATGAAATGGGTGTATTAAAAAGCTCGGAAATTGCACGCACGGGAAGATATGTTGTACCATCAACTATGAAAGGCTCAACTGCGTTACCGTTAGTGTCCTTAAGATTTTTTTCTTCGCCGTTTACCATTACCTTTATATTGTCAAAATAAGCAGTGAAGGTCTTTTGCATACTCTCTGCAAAAGCAGAGCCTGTGCAAAGCATTGCGGCGCACACAGCACCTATGGCAAAACCTTTTAGTTTGTCTTTGTTTATCATTTTATCATACTCCGTTCCGCTATATACAGCTTAAATTTTTTCATTGGTCATTCCTTCTGAAAATTATTTTCTATTTTATCACATATGCGCAAAAAATGCAACAACAATAAACATTATGTTATTCTCCTCATGTTAAATAGTCAATGATGGGTGACACTTTTCGTAAAAAATAAAAATTTTACTCCAAACTACCCTTGTCAAGGTGGAAC
>JAXJXW010000149.1:0-2603 GCA_036307325.1 Clostridia bacterium | reverse complement strand
TGTAAGCTCCATAACAATATCGCTTGATTTGGGGTCAAGTGCCGCCGTATGCTCATCAAGAAGAAGCAAATCGGGAGAAGCCATTGTTGCCATTATAAGAGCCAAAGCCTGCCTTTGCCCGCCTGAAAGTGCACCAGTGAGAGTGCCCATTCTGTCTTCAAGCCCAAGACCTAAAATTTCAAGCTGACTGCGGTAGAAATCCTTTCTTTTTGTGTTCAGACCCCGGGTTAAATTAAAGGGCTTCATCTTATTGTCAGCTATGGACATATTTTCAAATATTGTCATTGAAGGGCAGGTTCCCATTGCAGGATTTTGAAAAACACGGGCAATTTTTTCAGCCCTTTTGTAATTCTTTTGACGGGTGATGTCTTTTCCGCCTAAAATCACATTTCCCGAATCTATGGGGATATTGCCTGATATGATGTTTAATATGGTGGTTTTTCCGCTGCCGTTAGAGCCGACAATGCAAACAAATTCACCTTTATTTACTTCAAGAGAAAAATCCTGAAAAATCTTTTTTTCGTCAATTGTGCCTTTATTAAAGGCTTTGCAAATATTCTGAAGCTTAAGCAACATCTTCACCTCGCTTCACAAGAAAATTGTTTATGCAAAGTGTAAGTGCAAACAACACTGAAATTATGAGATTAAGGTCATAGGCTTCAAAGCCTGCGCTTAAAGCGATTGATATACAAGCCTTGTAAATTATCATTCCTATAATAACTGAGGTTGTAACACGCATAAATGTCACTTTTTTGAAAACCGTTGTTCCGATAATTACGGCGGCAAGCCCCATAACAACCTTTCCCGTACCGCCTGCAACATTAAAGCTGAGAGTGCTTTGCAGATTTACTGCGCCTGCAAGAGCAACAAGCCCGTTTGCAAGTGATAAACCAAGAATTTTCATTGTTCCGGGGTTTTTTGCAAGTGAAATAACAAGAAGCTCATTATCACCCGTGCTGCGAAGCAAAAATCCGGATTTTGTCTTTAAATACAGGTCAAGTAAAAGCTTCACCACAACAATAATAATAAGCACAGCTATCAGCTTAACATACATTGACATCATTCCCTCAGGAAGTAGGGATGAGAAGGATGTGAAAATTGTTTCTTCGTTTATAAGATTTGCGGTAGGCCTTCCGACTATTCTGTAATTTACGGAATAAAGAAGCGTCATCACCAGAATACCTGAGAGCAAATCCTTGATTTTAAGCTTCACATGGAAAAGCCCGTAAGAGCACCTGCAAGCATTCCTGCCGCAAATGACGCCGGAAGAGAGAGCCAAGGGTTCAAGCCGCTTGTTATAAGACGCGTTGCGACGGCACTCCCCAATGGGAAAGTGCCGTCAACAGACAAATCTGCAAAATTCAGTACCTTATAGCTGATATACACGCCAAGCGCTAAAAAACCATATATTAAACCTTCAAGGAGTATTCCAATTAAAATATCGGTCATTTTGTTACCTGCTTTTTATAAATTATTTTACTGTTTCAGCTGTTTTTGCAAGCTCCCCGTCTGTGGGAACAGCATATTTTTGAGCCACTGCTTCATTTATTGTGATTTTGCTTTCTTTTATGGTTTCAAAAGGAAGAGTTGAAATATCTGTTCCGTTTAATACCTTTGCCGCCATTACACCTGCCTGTATGCCAAGCTTAAAGTAGTCAAGCCCTGCACAAGCAATACAGCCGTTCTTTACCTGCTCTTCTTCAGAACCGAATACGGGAATATTTTTTTCCCCTGCTTTTTGAAGAAGAAGCGCAAGGTTATTTACAACAGTGTTATCTGTCATGTTTGAAACACAATCAACTTCGGGGAGTAAGGAATCAATCGCCTGTGAAATTTCAGCCTCTGTGCCGATACCCTTGGTTACAATTTCAAAGCCAAACTCCGGCGCAAGTGATTTATAGGTTTCAATTGTGCTTACGGAATTATCCTCACTGGTTGTGTAGAGAATACCGATTTTCTTTGCTTCAGGAAGAAGCTCGCGAATAAGAGTAAGCTGCTCTTTAACAGGCAAACGGTCGCTTATACCGCTGATGCCCTTCTGAGGCTCTGTTTCTGATTTTGCAAGCTTTGCAATAACAGGGTCAGATACGGCGTTAAATACAACGGGAATATTTCTTTCAAGACAAGCCGCATAAAGCGTTTGTGCAGAGGGCGTTGCAACACCGCAAACAAGGTCTTTGCCTGCTGAAGCAAAGGTCTGTGCAATCTGTTCTGCAAGAGTCATATCGTTTTGTGCGGATTTAAAATCAATTTCAAGGTTTTCTCCTTCAACGAAGCCCTCCTGCTTAAGACCTTCGATAAAGCCTTCACGGCAATTATCCAAAGACGGGTGATCCGCAATTTGTGTTACGCCAACCTTATAAACCTTTTCTGCCCCATTGTCATTGTCCGTTGCTTCCTTCTTTGATGAGCAGCCGCCAAACAACAGACTGCAGCAAAGGACCATTACTGTGATTAAACTTAAGATTTTTTTTGCTTTCATTTTAAACATCCTCTCAAAAATATAATATAAAAAATCCCGACAGTATGTTCCATACCGTCGGGACGATTTATCTAAACCGTGGTGCCACCCCACTTTGAAGTGAAAATCACTTCCTTTAAAC
>JAXJXW010000148.1:0-8719 GCA_036307325.1 Clostridia bacterium | reverse complement strand
TTAATTCCATATTGGAAAAAAACGGCAGCCCTTGCAAAGGAAATAGGAATAAAGAAAATTGCGTTTGAAATGCATCCCGGTTTTTGCGTATATAATCCATCCACGCTTATGAAGTTGAGAAACGCCGTGGGAGATATTATCGGTGCGAATTTTGATCCCAGTCATCTTTTCTGGCAGGGAATTGACCCGTGTGCCGCTATTAAATACTTAGGTGATGCAATCTATCATTTCCATGCAAAGGACACAAAGATTGATGAATATAATACGGCCGTAAACGGTGTTCTTGATACAGGCAATTACGGAAACATACTTGAAAGAAGCTGGGTATTCCGAACTGTTGGCTACGGTCACGGTGCAGATATATGGAACAATATAATAAGCACGCTTAAGGCAGTCGGTTATGACGGCGCAATCAGTATAGAACATGAGGACAGCTTAATGTCTCCCAAAGAAGGACTTGAAAAGGCTGTAACACTTCTAAAAAATGTTCTTATATATGAAAAGGCCGGCGAGATGTGGTGGGCGTAAATATTGTTAAAGGATAAAGGTGAATTAAAATGAAGCATATTGGAGCAATAATAGGCTACGGCGGAATGGCATCCTTTCATTTTAAAAATCTTAATGATTATGACAGATGCCGATACAAGGGCGTTTACGATATAAATCCATCACGCGCTCAGGTGGCAAAGGAAGCGGGAATGATGGCATATCCCTCAAAGGAGGCTTTGCTTGCCGACAGTGAGGTTGATTTTGTGCTTGTTGCTACAACGAATGAGGTGCATAAAGAGCTTGCAATTGAAGCAATGAAAGCCGGCAAGCATGTTATCTGCGAAAAGCCTGCAACAATCAGCTCGGAGGAGCTTGAGGAAATCATTGCTGCGGCAAAAGAATACGGAAAAATATTTACTATCAATCAAAACAGGCGTACAAATCCGGATTTTCTGCTTATGCGGCACTATGTGGAAAACGGAACCATAGGTGAGCCATATGTTATTGAGTCTCGTGTTGAAGGCTCACGGGGAATGCCCACAGGCTGGAGAACCATAAAGGCACTTGGCGGCGGAATGATGCTTGACTGGGGTGTTCATCTGATTGACCAGCTTATGCATATGGTTAAAGAAAAGGTTACAAGCGTTTACTGCAGAATGTATAACATACAATTTCCCGAAGTTGATGACAACTTCCGTATGACAATGCTTTTTGAGAGTGGTCTTACGGCGCATATTGAGGTTTCGACAAATAATTATATAACACATCCCAGGTGGTATGTTCTCGGCAAAAAGGGAACGCTTCAGATAGACGATTGGGATTGTAACGGAAAGATTATCCGTTGTATAGACAAAGAGAATGTCTGGAACGAGGAAATTGTCTATACTAAGGCAGGCCCCACAAAAACCATGGCGCCGCGTAATAAAAATTCCACGGAAACAATTGAAATAGGAAGCGATGACTGTCATAATGAATTAGTGCCTGTATATGACCAGTTTATGGATGCAATTGAAGGAAAAGCTCCCCTTAATATTACGGCGGAGCAAGCACTGCGTGTAATGAAGGTTATGGAGGCTGCTTTTGAGTCTCACGAAACACAGACGGCAGTGAAAACGAATATATAAGCACATCAATAAAATTAGCTTTCCCGGTGAAAATCATGCCGATAAAATTCACCGGGAAAGCTTTTTTCTATTCAAAAAAATGCAAATAAATAAAGAAAAAGTATTGACATTTCAGATTAAAGAGTATATACTATAAACATTGTAAAGGAAATAAACTTTACATGCGAAAGAGAGGTGCCCCGAATTATGGAAAAAAATCTATTATATGCAGAAATGCTTGACATTTACAGGGATATATTAACACCCAAGCAGGCGGAGGCACTTGATTATTATTATGATAAAGACTATTCTCTCGGCGAAATATCAGAACTGATGGATATTTCAAGGCAGGGCGTGCGTGATTTTATTAAGCGGGGAGAAACCGTTATGAGCGAGCTTGAGAGTAAGCTTAATTTGATTGGAAAATTCAACGAATTAAGAAAAATTGCTCCTGCGGTTAATGAAATAAAGGCACTTAACAAGCGATATTCAGAGGTAAAAGATATAGATAGGCTTTCAGATGAAATTTTACAGGTTATGAGGTTTATTGAAAAAGAGGTAGAATAATGGCGTTTGAATCTCTCGGTGAAAAGCTCCAGGAAACCTTTAAGAAATTAAAGGGGCAGGGCGTTGTCACGGAAAAAGATATAAAAATAGCGATGCGTGAGGTCAGGTTTGCACTTCTTGAAGCCGATGTGGGCTATAAGGTTGTAAAAGAGTTTGAAAAGCGTGTGTTTGAAAAGGCAACGGGAAGTGAAGTGCTCGAAAGCCTTACGGCAGGCCAGCAGATAATTAAAATTGTGCGGGATGAGCTTACATGGCTTATGGGCGGTGCACAGGCAAAGCTTGCCGTATCTTCAAAGCTGCCTTCAATATATATGCTTGTGGGGCTTCAGGGTGCAGGTAAAACAACTACTGCCGCAAAGCTTGGCGGAGTATTAAAAAAGCAGGGTAAAAAGCCCTTGCTTGTTGCTGCTGATGTTTACAGACCTGCCGCAATAAAGCAGCTCCAGGTTGTAGGTGAGCAGTTGGGGCTTACGGTTTATGCGGATTTGGATGAAAAGGACCCCGTAAAAATTGCATCATCTGCCGTTAAAAATTGTGATACATCAAAATTTGATACGGTTATAATAGATACCGCAGGTCGCCTTCATATTGATGAAGCGCTTATGGGTGAACTTAAGAACATTAAAGCAGAGGTTCATCCTACGGAAATTTTACTGGTTGTTGACGCAATGACAGGTCAGGATGCAGTAAATGTTGCGTCGTGATTTGATGAGGATTTAGGTATTGACGGTGTAATTCTTACAAAGCTTGATGGTGATACAAGGGGCGGAAGCGCACTCAGCGTAAGAGCCGCAACGGGTAAGAATATAAAATTTGTGGGCATGGGTGAAAAGCTCACGGATTTAGAGCCGTTTTATCCTGACAGAATGGCATCCAGAATACTTGGTATGGGAGATATGCTTTCCCTTATTGACAAGGCGCAGGAAGCTTTTGATGAGAAAAAGGCGGCGGAGCTGGAAAGGAAAATCCGTTCCCAGAAATTTGACCTTAATGATTATCTGCAGCAGCTTCAGCAAATGAAAAATATGGGTTCCTTGGAAAGCATTCTTGCAATGGTTCCGGGAATGGGTAAGGCTCTCAGAGGCGCAAAAATAGATGAAAAACAGTTCACCAGAACTGAGGCTATAATTTATTCAATGACGAAAGAGGAAAGGGAAAATCCTGAAATTATAAATGGAAGCAGAAAGCGCAGAATTGCAGCCGGATGCGGAATCGGAGTTCAGGATATAAATCTTTTTCTTAAGCAGTTTGAGCAAATGCAGAAGATGATGAAAATGTTTTCTGACCCCAAAAAACTTAAGAAAATGCGCTTCCCGTTTTAAATTGTTAATAACGAAAGTTATTATATAGATATATTTTTTGGAGGTGAAAAAAATGGCAGTAAAAATCAGACTTAGAAGAGTTGGTGCGAAGAAAAGTCCTTTCTATCGTGTTGTTGTTGCTGATTCCCGTTATCCTCGTGATGGCAGATTTATTGAGGAGGTTGGAACATATAATCCTCTCACAGAGCCTTCTGTATTCACTGTAGACAGTGAGAAGGTTAAGCAGTGGATTTCCAATGGCGCACAGCCTACCGACACTGTAAAAAGCTTGCTTAAGAAAAACGGTATAATTGACTAATTATACTGTTTCGCAAACAGAAGAGGAAATGTCCTTTTCTGTTTGCTCTTAACGGAAAGGTTGAAGAAAATGAAAGAACTTCTTGAAACTATCGTAAAGCCGCTTGTTGAGTATCCTGATGATGTGAGCGTATCGCTTATTGACCGTGAAGATGCACAGCTTCTTGAGCTTCGTGTTAATCCTTCCGATATGGGTAAGGTTATCGGAAAGCAGGGAAGAATAGCTAAGGCAATCAGAACTGTTATACATGCCGCATCAAGGAATGAAGGCAAGAAGGTAATAGTTGATATAGTTGAATAAAAAAATAACGGTGCTTTTAATTTGCGCCGTTATTTTTTATTTTGTTATAAATAATAAATGATGTTATTGAAGCTACAGAGCAGAGAACTGTAAAAACAGTTGCCATAATAAATTCAGGAGATTTTGGATTTAAAATATTTTCTCCCATAATTGTTATTAAAATTGTTTGAGGAAGCTCCCCAAGCAAGCTTGCAAGAATGTATTTTTGGTAGGGAACGCCGATGTTTCCCAAATACATACTGACAATATCTACGGGAAGGCAACCAACTATACGAAGAAAAAACGAAGTGAAAAATCCGTGCTTCTTTTGATGACAAAGAGCCTTAAGCAAATTTTCGTTTTTTGATACTTTAGCGGCAATTTCTTCAGATGTTGAAAACCTGCCAATAACATATGCTGCGGAAAAACCGATTGTCATTCCCAAAATATTTACGCCGATTGCAAGACATTTGGGGAACAGAAATCCGCTTGCAATTTGCAGCACTGCAATCGGGAAAATTACCGTCATGCTTTTAAATGCATAGAGAAACAATATAAACAAAATTGATAGTAAGACATTTTTCGGCGTATAAAACAGAATATCTTGCACGGTAAAATCTTTAAATTTAAAATACAAGCAGGCAATAATCAGTATATAAACACATGCTACAAAAATTCTTTTATATTTTTTCATATTAAATTATTCCTTATAATCCTCTATGGCAACCATAAGTCTGCAAATAAATGCCGCAGCTTCGCCACGGGTTACATTCTTTCTAGGAAGAAAGCATTGGTATTCATTTCCGTGGGCAAGTGACAGCTCTGCAGCATTAAATACGGATTCCATTGCCCAATCGCTTATATCGTGTGCATCATTAAAGCTATACTGATTTGTTCTGGAAACATATGCGGGGTTGAAATGCTTGTATAACCGCATCATCAAAGTAGCGGTCTCTTCGCGGGTAACATTATAGTAAGGCGCAAATTCCGTGCTTGTTTTTCCAAAAACAACCCCTGCACGGGAAAGTGCATTTACATAGGTGTAGAACCAATCGTCAGAATTCACATCAACAAAGTTGTTTGAAATATTATCTGTATCAATATTAAATGCAAGTGTAAGCATTCTTGAAATTTCAGCACGAGTAACAGGGGAATCAGGGTCGAAGAGATTGTCGCCCTTTCCGGAAACAATGCTTAACTGTGCCAGGCGGAGGATGCAATCCTTTGCCCAGTGGCTTTCTATATCGGTAAAATTGACAGGAGCATCTGGGGTGATTTCGTTATTATCACCGTTTTCCTCTGTAGGCTGCGAGGGAGAAGCTTCACTATTGTCATTATCTGAGGTCAATGTAACATATATTGGTTCGCTTTTTTGAGTTTCTCCGGAAAAGCCGGTAATCGGGCAAATAGGAGTGACATCAAAGCAAACATATTTGTTTGAGAAGCTCGTATCAAAATAGATGTATTCACCGCCGGTTGAAAGGAGATTAAATTCATCATTTAAAGAGTCGGCACAATACCAATTTATCACACATGCGGATTTATCGGCAGAATCTGTGATAGTATTAACAAAGTCAAACTCCGCCTTTGCGGCCCCGTTTACAAAAAAGTCACCGTTCAACGAAGGGGAGGAGGCCTCAATTTTTGCTTCCCTTATTGAGAAGTTATCCAAAGTAACGGAAATAAATTCGCCGTTTACAGATTGGAAATAGAAAAGAAGTCTGCCCGAATTAGTACCCTCTGAAAGGAAAATTTCAGGAAGCTCGTCTGTCTTTACGGGAACGCCGCTTTCTAAGTTGATTTGGAAAAGAGGGATATTTTCTCCATTTTCAAGGGTTATGAAAGCAGTCATTTCAGCATCGCATGTTGATTCAATATCTCCGCTGAAAACATATGGCTCATTCTCTGTAAATTGTGTATATGAGTTATTGATGAAAAGGAAATAATCACCTTCACAAGCTATATTTGCAGTTTTTGAATTTTCAGTAACATCAATATTAAATGTTGTATGATAAGGTGAATTTACAATCCACCATTCGTTTGCTAATTTATTTTCAAAAGCTCCGTCACCAATATAATCATCACTTATTTCAAAAGAAAGCTCTGAGCTTATGTCGCTATTTGAATCACAGTACACCGATATGGTATATTCTCCCTTCTGAGTGGTGGGAAGTACGGTGATTGTACCGTTTGGATTGTATTCAATTTCGTCAGGACCGGAAATAAAAATACTGCAGCTTTCACTTTCAAGTACATTACCCAATTGATCGCGAACAAGGGCATAGAGGGGATATGATACCTCCGTTTTGGGAAGGGTTATATTTCCCGGTGCATGAACCGTTATGGAATTTGCCCGTGATCTTTCTGCACATAGCTTAATATTGTCAACATATATGTCACAATCATATTGTGAAAACAATCTGAGAGAAATATTATAAATACCGCTTACTTCGGGAATAAATGCCACAGAAACATCATACCAGTCCGTTCTGATATATCATTTACGCAAAACGATATATCGCTTCCTGAATCAATGGCATTGTTGGTTGCATAAATAGCACTTCTTTTTTCAATGGAGCTTTTAATTTTAGCTCTTAAAACATACATTTCGCCTTCAACAAGAAGCTGAGGAAATTCATAGTCAATAGTGGTAAAATAACCAAATTCGTTATAGTCACTTGTGCCTATGCTGAGAAATGTATTGCCATCCTCCGTTTCTGTTTGAAGCCCGTTTCCTGACCAATAGTACAATGGGTCATCTTGTTCAAGATCGGAATTTGAAATAAGATTGTCAGAGAGAGTTACCGTCAGACTTCCTGGGGAAATTGTGTCAGAATCCGTTAAAGCATAATCAATGGTAACCACGCTATCAGCAACTGCCTGAGGCGATATTGTAAGAGTAAAGGTTGATGAATCAAAGCTTGTTCCCTCTGTAATTGATGCATTTGCATAAACAACTTCTTTAGAGAGGGGATATATATATGTTTCATCAGTTGTCACCAAAACAGGATAGTAGTTGATTTTTATATTATTGGAAAGAGGAATAATAGCACCGGTTTGTCCCAAAAGCATAACTGAGGAGATTACGCACTGGGTTTCATAAAGCTTTATTTCATCAGCAAAAAATCCGAAATCACTGTCACCGTTTTCAAAATAAACGGAAAGATTGAATTCACCCGTCTCGCTTGCGTAAAATGTTGCGGAAAACTCGGTCCAATCATTTCCAATCCCGTTTATATATATTATTACGGTATTTGAACCCTGAGAAAGCTCCCCACGGCTGCGTGGGTGACTGCTGCGGTCACTCAGCGGATTCATAGCCATTCCTGATATAGTGTAGGTTTTGCCTGCCTCAAGATACACCTTGTCATCATACTCAAGAACATGTGTTACAAGGTTTTTTTTCACCTCTCCGAAAGGATTGTTGACAATGATTCCGCCGTTTGAATCAAAGGCGGCAGACTCATCAAACCAACACCCGTTCCAAAAAGCGGCATCGCTCTCCTCCTCAAATGAAAAGTAAAATTCATTTGAAGAAGCTACTGCATTTATTTGAGAAAATGCCAATATAAAAATTAAGAGGGAAGCCAACAGTCTTCTCATCATTATCCGTACCTTTCAAATAAATCATTACTTAGATTATACTACATTTTTTTTAAAATGTCTACACAATACATCAAAAGTTCATATTTATTTTATTGAAATTATGGAGATTATACTGTATAATTGTTAGTATCAATTAAGAAAAAGGAGAAGAATATGCACAAAAAGTATGAAGGGATTTTACTTGTCACCGATGTTGACAGTACTCTGGCTTGCGGAACATCACTTTCAAAAGAAAATGCATCTGCAATAAAATATTTTGTTGAAAACGGCGGTAAATTCACTGTTGCTACGGGAAGAACATCAAGGTATATTGCGGACAAATTTTTCCCTGAACTGATTATAAATGCTCCGATTATTTCCATAAATGGCACGGTTATCAGCCATGAAAAAACCTTTGAGCCAATATTTTCCGTTCCCATGGAAAGCAGCTTTCAAAATGTAATAAAAAGCGTGTGTAAAGCTTTTAGGCTTGACAGGTCGTCGGTCTATACATTAACAGAAACGCCCCCTTGCGATACAGATTTTAAAGTGAAAGATAATGAAGTATATTATAAAATTCTTTTTGTTGCAAAAACCGAAAATGATGCACTGGCAATGATGAAGTTTATTGAAGAAAGGTTTTCGCAAGATTTTAGTGTAATGCGTTCCTGGAACACAGGCGTTGAGGTTATTCCCGCAGGAAGCGGAAAAGGCATGTGTATAAAAAAATTAAAAGAGCTTTTGAAGGTCGAAAAGGTTATTGCAATGGGTGATTATGAAAATGATATTACGCTTTTTGAAGCCGCAGATGTATCAATAGCCGTAGGAAATGCCGTAGATAAGCTAAAAGAAATTGCTGATTTTGTCACAGTAAGCTGCGAAGAAAACGCCGTAAGCCATGTTATAAAGCACATTGATGAGTTCATGAAATAATCAAGTTTAAAAAGCTTGATTATTGCTGCAAAATATTGTATAATTACAAAGTATCTAAAGAAAAAGCAAGGTGAGAATTATGTACCTTAAACGAATAGAATTGCAAGGCTTTAAATCATTTGCCGATAAGACCGTTATTGAGG
>JAXJXW010000147.1:0-6345 GCA_036307325.1 Clostridia bacterium | reverse complement strand
GGCTTGTTATGAACACTAAAGAAAGAATAATTGATTTTCTTGAATCAAACAGGGGCAATCCCGTTTCAGGCTCTGAGCTTGCCGAATGCCTCGGCATAACACGCAGTGCCGTATGGAAAGCCGTTAATGAGCTTAAGGAAATCGGGTACAAAATACATTCCGTTCAAAGCAGGGGCTATATACTTGACGACGAAAACAGCATGCTAAGTACCGCTTCAATAAAAAAATATATAAAAACCGACTCCTTTAACTTTATTGTTGAGGATAAGGTATCTTCCACAAATACAGTTATTAAAGAAATGGCAGAAAAGGGAGAAGGCGAATTTACCGTGCTTATTGCAAACAGTCAGACTGCAGGCAGGGGGCGTTTCGGACGAACCTTCTTTTCCCCGCCGGAAAGCGGAATTTACATGAGCATTCTTTTGCGCCCCCGTTTCAGTGCACAGTCCTCGCTTTACCTTACAACCTGTGCGGCAGTCTGTGCCGCCCGTGCAATTGAAAACGAATCAGAAATTCCTGCAAAAATCAAATGGGTTAACGACATATATTTAGCAGAGAGAAAGGTGTGCGGAATTCTGACGGAGGCCTCCGTGGATTTTGAAAGCGGAAGCCTTAACTATGCCGTTATCGGAATAGGAATAAATATTTTTCCCCCTGAGGGCGATTTTCCCCCTGATATACAAAAAAAAGCCGGCAGTATTTTTTCCTCCGCATTTTCGGGTGATGTGCGTTCAAAAATAGTTGCCGACATTTTAAATAATTTTATTGAGTTTTATCCACAGCTTGAGCATAAGCCGTTTCTTGAAGAGTATAAACGCCGCAGTCTCCTTACAGGGCGGGAAATACTTGTTTTAAAGGCTGATAAAAGCATTCCCGCAAGAGCAGACTTTATTGATGACGATTTTAAAATACATGTCACATATAAAGACGGCTCAACCGATGCCCTTTCCTCAGGAGATGTGAGCCTTATGTTCAACTAATTTACGAAATATGCCGCATATATAATTCTTGCCGTCTGAGCGCGCGTTGCCGCCGCATTCGGCAGGAATTTTTTGTTTCCCATTCCGCTGATAATTCCGTTTGCATTCAGCGCATAAACCGCTTCCTTTGCATAGGGAGCAATATCTCCGTCATCCTCAAACAATTCTCCCACGCCATTTTCACGAAGCCTGTCCTTCACGCTTCTGTAAACCACGGCACAAATATCACCGCGGGTTATGTTGTCATTCGGGCGGAAGCTTCCGTCGGGATAGCCTGAAATTAAGCCTGCTTTAAGCGCAGAAGCCACATATCCGTAATACCAGTCATCACTGCTGACATCAGAAAATGAGCATTGTGCCGCATGGTCAAAGCAATCTGTTGCAGAAACGATAATTTTCGCAAATTCGCCCCTTGTTATGTTTATATCGGGCTTAAAGGTTTTGTCAAGGTATCCGCTGATAATAAAGTTATCGGCAAGGGTGCAAATTGCCTCATATGCCCAGTGGGAGGGTGTTATGTCGGTAAATCTTTCATTGAGAGATTCAACAACACTTACTATATAGGTAATGCCGTTTGTGATATTTGCACCAAGCGTATACCCTTCGGGGATTGTTACGGTTCCGTATACAGTGAATGTTCCCACGGTTGCCGTGCTTACTTCCGAAGCCCAGCTTACATCTACGTTGACCTTTCCGCCGCTTTCCGTCACACAAACAACCTTAGAAGGAAGTGTATAGCTGCTTCCCTTCAAAACAGTTTCAATAATTGTTGCATAGCCTGCAATAACCTTGCTTTCTTCAGAGGCAAGTATTTCAAAAATCATGCTTTTCAAGGCTTCTACCATAGGTTTAAACTTGTCTGGAACAATGCCCTTAAGCATTACCTCTTTTATCTCATTGGGGTAAAGAGCCAAAAGCCCCTTCTGAAGGTCTTTATAATCGGTACGCACAACAACATGGCTGATTGCCTTTATGGCGCATTTTTCAAAATTATCTTCAATAATGGGATTTTCACTGTTCATATCCACAAGATAATCGCATACATCTTCCAAAAAGCTTACAAGTATTTCTTCCGAAATGCCCTGCCCTTCAAGCTCTGAAACAAATTCGGGATATTCTGCCGCTAATTTTTTATATTCCTCTTCAGCGGTGTACCCAAAAGACGGCACAACGGAAAATATAAGCACAATGCACATTATAAAAGAAAATACTTTTTTCATTTTTACACTCCTTTTTACTTATCAGCCGGGAGGCCATGCAAGACTTCTTTTGCCAAGCATATGAAAATGAAGATGCATAACTGTCTGACCGCCATCCTCACCGCAGTTATTTACTATTCTGTAGCCCTTTTCGTCAATTCCTTCCGCCTTGGCAATTTTTGCGGCGGCGGCAAAAACATGACCGATAACAGCGCAATTTTCATCGGTAATTGCATTTGCACTTTCTATATGCTCTTTGGGAATAATGATTACATGAACAGGTGCCTGAGGGTCTATATCACGAAAAGCATATACATGTTCATCCTCATACACCTTTTGGGAGGGAATTTCCCCTGCCGCTATTTTACAAAATAAACAATCCATAAAAGTACCTCCGTCACTAAATCAAAAATGCACCGACCGTTTTCAGTGCATTTTTGAAATTATTAAAGCTTTAATTGCTCTTTAATTACTTCTTTTGCCATAGCAAGTGCCGCATCAAGCTTATCAGCATCCTTGCCGCCGCCCTGAGCACTGTCAGGCTTTCCGCCGCCGCTTCCGCCTGCCGCCGCAGTGATGTTTTTAATAATCATACCGCAGTGAACGCCGCTTTTTACTGCGCCTGCTCCTGCAGATGCAACAAATGAAATCTTGCCATCAGTTAAAGCGCCGCTTACAATAACGCTGTTTTCGTTCTTTTCCTTAATAGCGTCACCTATTTTTCTTATGTCAGCAACGGTTGAACCGTCAAGCCTGCTGACAAACACGCTTATATCGCCCAGCTTTTCAGCATTTTCCATAGCCCCTGCCGCCTTTGAATTTGCAATCTGTGTTAGTGCGGCGTCAAGCTTGCGTGACTGCTCCTTCATTTCGTTTACAACAGATTCAGCCTTGTGAACAAGCTCACCTTCCGTTGTTTTAAGTGCTTCGGCAGTTTTTGTAATTATTTCGTTCTTTTCCTCAATATACTTAAGAACGCCTGCGCCGGTAACTGCTTCAATTCTGCGTACACCTGCCGCAACACCGCCTTCTGAAATAATCTTGCAAAGACCTGCCTCACTTGTATTTTTCAAATGGCAGCCGCCGCAGAATTCTATGGAATATCCGCCCATGTTTACAACACGAACAACATCGCCGTACTTTTCTCCGAACAATGCCATTGCACCCATTTTCTTTGCTTCTTCAATGGGCATAAGCTTAATGTCAACGGGATATGATGCCAAAATTGCGTCATTTACCTTCTTTTCAACCTCTTCAAGCTGCTTTGGCGTCACTGCTTCAAAATGTGTAAAGTCAAATCTGAGTCTGTTTTCGTCTACACTGCTACCTGCCTGCTCAATGTGGCTTCCGAGAACCTCTCTCAGTGCCTTCTGCAAAAGGTGCGTTGTTGAGTGGTTTCTTGCGGTAGCCATACGCTTTTGCTTATTTATGGCAACATGCACTGTATCACCGGTTTTAACAACGCCTTCATCTACTGTTACATGGTGGAGAATTTTTCCGTCACCAAGCTTTTTAGCGTCAGTAACGGTAAGCTTAAAGCCATCTCCCGTAATCGTGCCGTTATCACCCATTTGTCCGCCGCTTTCGCCGTAAACAACGGTTTTGTCCAATATAAGAACTGCATTCTCACCATCATGAGCTTTATCAGTTACCGCACCGTTAGACACAATAACCAAAACCTTTGCGTCACACTCAAAATTATCATATCCGATAAATTCTGTCTTTATATCCTTGGAAAGGGTCTGATATACATCTTCGCTCCAGGCTGCCTCTTCACCCACTTTTCTGCCCTCACGGGAACGGGTTTTCTGTTCCTGCATTTTCTTATCAAATTCATCACTGTCAACGCTCATTCCCTTTTCATTGAGAATTTCCACAGTGAGGTCAATGGGGAAGCCGTAGGTATCATAAAGTCTGAACGCATCTTCACCGCTGAGAACGGTAACGCCCTCTTCCCTGAGCTTCGCAATTTTTTCTTCAAGAATTGAAAGTCCACTGTCAATGGTTTCAGCAAAGCGTTCCTCTTCCGTCTTTATAACACGCTTAATATAATCCTGCTTTTCCACAAGCTGAGGATATGCGTCACCCGATTCACGGATAACGGTATCTGCAATTTTATAAAGGAAGGTTCCCTTAATTCCCAGAAGCTTTCCATGTCTTGCCGCACGGCGGAGAAGTCTGCGAAGAACATAGCCTCTTCCCTCATTTGAGGGGCATACTCCGTCACAAACCATGAAGGTTGTGCTTCTGATATGGTCAGTGATAACACGAAGTGATACATCGCCGTCACTGCTGTCACCGTAATGAACGCCTGCCGTTTTGCTTATTTCAAGCATTATGTTCTTTACTGTATCTATTTCAAAGAGGTTGTTCACCTCCTGCATAATAACGGCCATTCTTTCAAGACCCATACCGGTATCAATATTTGGGTGTGCCAATCTGTTATAGTTTCCGTCTTCGTCTTTATCAAACTGCGTGAATACAAGGTTCCAGAATTCTACAAATCTGTCACACTCACACCCAACCTTACAGTCAGGCTTACCGCAGCCGTACTTTTCACCACGGTCAAAATAGATTTCACTGCAAGGGCCGCAGGGTCCGAGACCTATTTCCCAGAAGTTATCCTCTTTACCCATTCTGGAAATATGAGCAGGATCTACACCAACCTCCTTAGTCCAGATGTCAAATGCCTCGTCATCGTCCTCGTAAATCGTAACATAAAGCTTGTCTACAGGGAACTTAAGGTCCTTTGTAACAAACTCCCAAGCCCATGCAGTTGCCTCATGCTTGAAATAATCACCAAAAGAGAAGTTGCCCAGCATTTCAAAAAATGTACCATGGCGGGCCGTTTTTCCCACACGCTCAATATCAGGGGTACGAATGCACTTCTGGCATGTTGTAACCCTCTTTCTTGGCGGTACTTCCTTCCCTGTAAAATATGGCTTAAGTGGTGCCATGCCTGCATTTATTAAAAGCAAACTGTTATCATTTTGGGGAACAAGAGGAAATGACGGCAATCTCAAATGCCCCTTGCTTTCAAAAAACTTCAAATATCTTTCTCGTATCTCATTAACGCCCAATTTTTCCACAGCTATCACTCCTTTGTATACATTTAATCATTATATATCTTTTTTTATTTAATGTCAATGATTTGCAATTTAAAATTATACTCCGCCTGCAGTTATCTTCAGATTTATCAACTCATTTATTATATTAGTATCTTTTACCGTAAAATATATTTGCAGTAACATAAGCAAGCATTTGAAAACACACAACCAGGCTAAGAGCATAATATATATTTTCCATACCTAAATACATAGAAACCAATATACCTATAAATTCAGCATATACTGATAACCAAAAGGCGAAAGAATAGCTTTTTTGTGCTATAAATATTACTCTTTCATCCTTATACACATTTTCAAGTTCTTTCATTTTATCAGTATCAGATAAAGTCCTTCTTTGCTTTACCAGCTGCAAAAGGGCACATATAATCATCGCTGTACCCATTGTCAAAAATGTTGCTATATCCTTGATTATGCCGATTCCGATAATGAAGATTCCCAAAATAATTGTAATTGCTCTGTTTAAAATCAATCTTTTCTTTAACCTCATAATTGCTCCTCCTCAAATAAAAATACTTCTTCAATAGTTTTTCCGAACATAACCGCAACTTTATGTGCTAAAGCTATGGAAGGGTTATATCTGCCATTTTCAAGGGATATAATCGTCTGTCTTGATACAGATAATTTATCTGCCAATCCCTTTTGCGTTATGCCATGCATTTTTCTCAATTCTTCAATTCGGTTTTTAATTCTGTTCTTAATAGTAATCACCTCGAAAAAAGTAAAGTTAACTTCACTTTAATTATACCGCAAAACAGTTCGATGTCAAGTACCCTTTACATTTTTCTTGAATAATTAAAAAAAATGATAAGATTTACATAAACACAAATGGGCGATTCACGAATCGCCCGTTTGTGTTTAACCGCACTTTCTACAAAATTATCTCAACCACAAAAACACACCGAAAAAAAACACACCGCTTTTGCGATGTGTTTTTTCAGTTCCGGCGACGACCTACTCTCCCGGGCAGCTTCCCGCCAAGTACCATCAGCACTGCAGAGCTTAACTTCCGTGTTCGGTATGGGAACGGGTGTGACCTCT
>JAXJXW010000146.1:0-14992 GCA_036307325.1 Clostridia bacterium | reverse complement strand
GGTGTACAAAGGTACACCGAGAGGCGAAGTTTGTTCATAGCATAAAGCTTTAATATTGAGAAATTCGGCATGAGCCGAATTTCAACCATAATTTCCCAAGTGTTTTTTTGATTTATGCGGTCTGTGCATTTTTCTGCAGCCTCATATGATGTAGTCGTTTGAATAAAGTGCTCTCTGCTTATCCAAAATGTCCTGCAGAGTAATACCGTCGAGATAATCGTTTATCACCTTATTCAGCCCCTGCCATATGGGGAGTGTTATACATTCGCCGCTGCGTTCGCACTGATTAGGTTGTTGATCGAGGCATGGAACGGGGGAAAGACTGCCCTCTGTAAGGCGGAGTATTTTGCCCACCGTGTATTTTTCGGGGGATTGGGCAAGCTTGTACCCTCCCTGAAAGCCGCGGTTTGTCTGCAAAATATCAGAACGGTTTAAAATTGGAACAATCTGCTCCAGATATTTTTTTGATATACCTTGCCTTTTTGCAATATCCTTTAAGGCGATAAAACCGTCATTACCATGCTCTGCAAGGTCTATCAGCATACGCAAAGCATATCTCCCTTTTGTGGATATTTTCATAAAAACGCACCTCTTTATCAAAAATCATACTACTATAATAACATATGTTTTATAGGTTTTCAAGCTGTTTTAAATAAAGTTTTCCGTTTTAGGATAAATCATCTTGACAGTTTACATAAAAAAATATATAATATAAATGTGTTTTATGCCATTGTGCATGAAATTTAATATATATAGAGGAGGTGTTGCGATGGAGATTATAGCCATTGCTGCTGTAGTTGCAGTAGTTCTTGCCGTTGCCTCCGGATTTATTTGCTTTCGATTTGGTATATCATACAGAAAAAAGATAGCAGAAGCCGAAATAGGCAGTGCAGAGGCTGAGGCTAAGCGAATAGTTGAAGAAGCCGTTAAGGCGGGAGAAAACAAAAAGCGTGAAGCACTCCTCAGTGCTAAAGAAGAGATAATTAAGAACAGAAATGAAGCGGAGAAGGAATTAAAAGAACGCCGCATTGAAATCTCAAGACAAGAGCGCAGACTACAGCAAAAGGAAGAAACCCTTGACAAGAAGACTGAGTCCCTTGAAAAGAAGGACGAGGCACTCAATCGTAAAATCAAGGAAGCTGATGAAGAAAAAGAAAAAATTGCAGGTATCCACAAGGCACAGATAGAAATTCTTGAACGCCTTTCAGGTTTGACAGCAGAGGAAGCAAAGGAATATTTACTTCGCAATATTCGTGATGAGGTTCGCCATGAGGCTGCTATGCTCATTAAGGATATTGAAACGCAAGCAAAGGAAGAGGCCGATAAAAAGGCTAAGAACATTATCAGTGCCGCTATTCAGCGTTGTGCGGCAGACCATGTTGCAGAAACAACTGTTTCAGTTGTTTCCCTTCCCAATGATGAAATGAAGGGAAGAATCATCGGTCGTGAAGGCAGAAACATAAGAACACTTGAAACACTTACGGGTATTGACCTTATTATTGACGATACTCCCGAAGCGGTTATTCTTTCGGGCTTTGACCCGATTCGCCGTGAGGTTGCGCGCATTGCCCTTGAAAAGCTTATTACTGACGGGCGCATCCATCCTTCAAGAATTGAGGAAATGGTTGAGCGTGCAAGGAAAGAGGTTGATGCAACAATCAAGCAGGAGGGTGAGCAAGCCACCTTTGATACAGGCGTGCATGGCCTTCATCCTGAGATTATTAAGCTTCTCGGTAAACTTAAATTCAGAACAAGCTATGGGCAGAATGTGCTTATGCACTCTGTTGAGGTTGCGCATGTTGCAGGAATTATGGCAGGTGAGCTGGGTGTTGATGTAACCCTTGCAAAGAGAGCCGGCCTTTTGCATGACATAGGCAAGGCGGTTGACCATGAAATTGAAGGCAGTCACATTTCAATCGGTGTTGACATTGCCAAGAAATACAAAGAAAATCAAGAGGTTATTCACGCAATTGAAGCTCATCACGGCGATGTTGAGGCAAAGACAATTATTGCTTGCATCGTACAGGCGGCAGATGCTATAAGTGCGGCAAGGCCGGGGGCAAGGCGTGAAAACATAGAGGCGTACATAAAGCGCCTGCAAAAGCTTGAAGAAATTACCAATTCCTTCACAGGTGTTGAAAAGTCATATGCTATTCAGGCAGGGCGAGAGGTTCGTATAATGGTTAAGCCTGAAGAGGTTGGCGATGGCGATATGGAATTTGTAGCTCGTGAAATTGTAAAGAAGATTGAAAGTGAACTGGAATATCCCGGTCAGATAAAGATAAGTCTTATTCGTGAAACACGAACAACAGATTACGCAAAATAAAAAAGAGAGGGGCATTTCGTTAAGTGTTTATTAAATATCGCTTAACGAAATGCCGTTTGTTTTAAAGGACTGGAAAAGATGAACATTCTGTTTATAGGCGATATAATGGGGCGCTGCGGAAGAAATGCCCTTTTTGAAACTCTGTGGAATATAAAAAATGAATATAATATAGATTATACTGTGGCAAACGGTGAAAATGCCTCCGGCGGGCTGGGAATGAATGCAAAGGGCTATGAAGAGCTTTGCCGTGCAGGCGTGGATTTTTTTACAATGGGAAATCACACATTTTCAAAGAAGGAAATAATAAGACTGTTTGAAAACGGTGAAAATATAGTTCGGCCTGCAAATCTTCCCGAAAAAATGGCGGGAGAGGGAATGGCAATAGTAAACACCCCGAAGGGGAAGCTTGCAATTATTAACCTTATAGGAAGGCTTTATATTGATGAAAACAATCTTTCGCCCTTTTTTGTTGCTGATGAGCTTATAAAAAAGGCAGCAGAGAAAACGAAAGCTATATTGATAGATTTTCACGCTGAGGCAACCAGTGAGAAGGAGGCTCTCGGCTATTATCTTGACGGGCGTGTAAGTGCGGTTTTGGGAACTCACACCCACATACAAACGGCAGATGAGAGAATACTGCCGTGTGGCACTGCGTATATTACCGATGTAGGAAGAACAGGCGCAAGAGACAGCGTTTTGGGGCTTGATAAAAACGCTTCCATAGAGCGTTTCACACTGCCGCCTGACGCAAAGAAGCTGCCTTTTTCCGTGGCAAAGGGAAAATATCAGGTGTGTGCCGTTGTTGTGAATATTGATGAAAATGACGGCAAGGCAAAGGAGATTAAGCGTTTATGTGTGTTACAGAAGTAAACGGCATTTATCTTAATAAAAGCGGGGTGCTTTCACAGTTTGAAAACATAGTTCACGGGTTTACCGCCAGGCAGGGCGGTGTAAGCCAAGGGTGCTATGAAAGCCTGTCCATGAGCCCCAGGCGGGGGGATGACCCTCAGTGCGTGCGAAAAAATGAAGAAATTTTGTGCAACGCCCTTTCTCTGGATTTAAAGCGGCTCACAAGCACAAGGCAGGAGCATACCGCAAATGTTGAAATAATAGATGAATCACGCATAGGCAGGGGCGTTCTTACCCCGTGGGAAAACGGCGTTGACGGATGCATAACCCGCATAAAAAATGTGCCGCTTTTGTGCTATAGTGCAGACTGCGTTCCCATTTTGCTTTATGCTTCGGATATTGAGGCAATCGGTGCCGTTCATGCAGGCTGGCGGGGAAGCGAAGCGCAGATTGTGAAAAGGTGCGTGGAAAAAATGGCGGAGCTTGGTGCGGCGGCGGGGAACATATTTGCCGCAATAGGCCCGTGCATAGGCAGGTGCTGTTATGAGGTCAGCGATGATGTTGCCCTTAAATTTGATGAATGCTTTTATGATTATAAAGGCGGCGGAAAGTATATGCTTGATTTGTCGGCGGTGAACCGAAGCCTTCTTATGAAGTGCGGTGTTCCCGATGAAAATATATCTCTTTCGGGCGTTTGCACAAAGTGCAGAAACGACCTGTTTTTCTCCCATCGTGGTCAAGGAGGGAAAAGCGGAACTCTCGGCGGAATTATCTGTATGGTGGAATAGAGGACAATAATATGAAAATAAAAAAGCTTGCTGCAATAAGTTTAATACTTGCTTTTGTGCTTTTAATTACAGGCTGTGACAAAGAAAAAAGCGGTGCGGCGCAAAATAGAGAGCAGCCCTCAGGGGGCTTGTTTCTTCAAATGCGTACCACAGAATCTCTCAATCCCCTTCTTGCAAAGGATGTCACCGTGCAGGAGGCGCTTTGGCTTTGCTACGAGCCGCTTTTTAAAATAAACGGAAAAATCTCTCCGTCGGGTGTTCTTGCAACAGGGTATCAGATTTTGGAGGATTCAAAAAGCGTTATTATAAACCTGAAAGAAAATGTGCTTTGGCATGACGAAAAGAAGTTCGGCGCAGGCGATGTTATTTATACCATTGACTATATTCGCACCCATGCTGACTCTCCTTATAATTTCTGTGTAAAGTATGTTGATAGCGTAAGTGCCATAGATGAGCATACCGTGCGTATAAATCTTACGCGCCCCTATGCTCAGATTGCCTATTCCCTTTATTTCCCCATAATTCCTTCCCATGTGGAAAGCCTTGATGAAATAATCGTTGGAACGGGCGGCTATAAAATGACGGATTACACCTCAGGAAACGCTTTAAATCTCACACGCTTTGAGTCATGGAACGGGGGAACGGTTAAAAATGAAAATGCCGTTGTATCTGTTGTCCGTGATAATAACACGGCAACCTCCGTGTTTAATAAGGGCGTTATAAATGCCATAACAAGCGTTTCCTACGACTTGTCCAACTATGCATTGAAAAAGAATATGAAGGCGGTTAAGTACCCTTCTTCAAGGTATGTGTTCATGGGGTATAATCAAAACCGTTCCCCGTTTTCCTCCTCTGCCGTGCGGTCGGCAATTTCAGCGGCGATAAACAGGGAGGAAATTGTTGAGGAATGCTTTGGCGGTTACGGAGCTGCGGCAAACATACCCATTCATCCACTTTGTGAAGCTGCAAAGGTATCTCCGACACTTACTCAGTATAGCGTGGACAATGCCCATGAGCTTTTGTTTTTTGAAGGCCATACGCTGAACCCTCAAACGGGTATGCTGGAGGATGCGGGTCATCAGCCCCTGAGCTTCACTCTTCTTGTAAATAAAGACAACGAAGCCATGACGGCGTGCGCCCATCTTTTAGCGAGCCAGCTTGCCCGTGGGGGAATAAGCGTGGAGGTAGAAGAAAAAGAATTTGAAGACTATCTCAACTCCGTAAATAGCGGTTCTTATGATGCATACCTGGGTGTGACGGCACTGGGAAATATGTTTGATTTTGAATTTCTGCTTTCGGAAACGGGAGAGCTTAATACCTATGGCTACAAAAATGAATATATGGAGCTTGCGCTTTCCGCAATAGCCAATGCGCCCACCAGGGAATCTCTGGAAAACGCCGCATTGAATTTTGAAGAAATATTTGAGCGTGAGCAGCCTCTTTGCGGGATTTTGTATCTCAGCGATGTGCTCATAACAACCGATGCCGCCAAGGGAAGCTTTGCGCCCTGTATGAATATGGCATATTTAAGCAAAAATTAAGGTGCGTGATATAGAGTGTACGCATAAGGGGGCTTTGACTTATGAGAATACTTGTAGTTGAGGACGAAAAATATCTTGCAGAGGCATTGTCGCATATTCTTGAGGGAAATAAGTATACCGTTGATACGGTTTTTGATGGAGAGGCAGGGCTTGATTATGCCTTAACCGATATTTATGATGTGATAATACTTGACATAATGCTTCCAAAGATGAATGGGCTGGAGGTTCTTTCAAGCCTTAGGGCTTCAAACATAAAAACGCCCGTTATTCTTTTGACGGCAAAGGGCGATGTTTCCGATAAGATAAAGGGGCTTGATTATGGTGCAGACGATTATCTGGCAAAGCCCTTTGATACAGGGGAGCTTTTGGCAAGGGTGCGTGCCCTTTCCAGGCGCAGCGGTGAAATGACGGTGCATAACAACGAAATTCTTTTCGGTGATATTCGTCTTGATACAAATTCAATGAAGCTCAGCGGAACTGAAAGGGAAATCAGCCTTACAAAACGGGAGTTTGACCTTCTTGAATACCTTTTGATAAATAAGTCCATAGTAATTAAGAAGGATCAGATTATTGATAAGCTCTGGGGCTTTGACTCCGAGGCAGAGGCGAACCATGTGGAGGTTTACATTTCGTTTTTAAGGAAGAAGCTTGCCTTTGTTTCAAAAAATGTAACCATAGAAACAGTGCGTGGCATTGGATATAAAATGGCAAATAAGGGGCAGGGTGAAGCAAATGTTTAAGAACCTGAGAAATAAGTTTTTGCTGATGAATATGGTAAGCACATTTTGCATAATTCTCATTTCCTTTGCCGTAATATTTTCAATTACATATTCAAATGTGCAAAAGGATATTAACCGTTCAATCGGCCGTGCAATGTTCATGCACAGACCGACTATGTGGGGGCGTCCCCAGGAAGCTAAGACAAGAGAGATGAAGCCTGAGCGTCAGTTTGAGGATATGCGCAGCTTTTCTGTTTTTGTTGATTCAAGCGGAAACATAAAAACAGATTCTGCCTTTGGTGAGGATAATTCCCTTTACTGCACGGTTGCGGAAAAGGCGGCGGAGCAAAATGCGAAAAAAGGCGATTTTGTATGTGAAAATGCTTATTGGACCTTTGAAACGGTTACACGCCCTGACGGGACGAAGCTTATTGCGCTGGTGGATACCTCAGCGGAGAGGGAAATTATAAAAAACCTTCTCATAAGCTTTGTGGTATGTGCCGCCTTTATTCTGGTTGCGATTTTTTTCCTTAGTCTGTTCTTTGCAAACAGAGCAATCCGCCCCGTGAACGAAGCGTGGCAAAAACAAAAGCAGTTTGTGGCTGACGCCTCCCATGAGCTTAAGACGCCCCTTTCTGCTATAAATACCAATATAGATGTGCTTTTAACCCATAAGGACAACAAAATTGCAGATGAAGAAAAATGGCTGCAATATATAAAGAGTGAGGCGCACCGCCTTACGGAGCTTACGGATAGCTTGCTTTTTATGGCAAAAATGGACGGTGGCGTGAAATATGATCTTTTGCCCGTGAACATTTCAGAAATAGTTGAATCAACTGCGCTTAATATGGAGGCAGTTGCTTTTGAAAAGGGCCTTGTGATAAACCAGAAGGTTGAAGAGAATATTGTAATAAATGCAGATGCGGCGCAGATGACACGGCTTTGCGTCATCCTTATAGATAATGCCGTTAAATATTCCTGCCGCGGCGGTGCAGTAGATATATCCTTTACAAAGGCGGCAAATGAACATCCTGTGCTTAAAATTCATAACGGCGGTGAGATAATTCCCAAGGAGGAGCAGGCAAAAATTTTCGACAGATTTTACAGAACGGATAAATCCCGTACAGGCACGGGCTACGGTCTGGGTCTTGCAATAGCGAAGGAAATAACTCTTCTTCACGGGGCAAAAATTTCAGTGGAAAGCCGTGAGGGCTTCGGCACTGAATTTACCGTCACATTTTAACATAAACCACCCCTTTGTAATATTATAATATTATGAAGAGGTGGTTTTTTTGAAAAATTTACTTATAATCGGCGGAGATTCCAGACTTATGTATCTTAAAACGGCAATGGAAAGAGACGGGTTCAATGTCAATGTGTTTGACGGCACTGCGCCGCTGAAGTCTGCGCTTGACGCAAGCGAGGCTGTTATCCTTGGCCTGCCCGCAAGCCGTGACGATAAAACCGTTGACGCACCGAGTTTGAAGGAGCCTGTGCTGATAAAGGACCTTTTCAGAATGATGGGCAGTACAAAGCTTCTTCTTGCGGGGAAAATGTCGCCGTCAATGAAAGCCGTGGCAGATGTTTTTTCTGTTCGCTGGGTAGACTATTTTGCCCATGAGGATTTTGAAATGTTAAATGCAGTACCCACCTGTGAGGGTGCGCTTCAGCTAGCCATGGAGGAGCTTCCCATAACGCTTCACGGTGCAAACGCTCTTGTTATAGGCTATGGAAGGATAGGCTCACTGCTTGCCCGTGACCTATATTTTCTTGGTTCAAAAACAAAGGTAGTGGCAAGGCGTGCACAGTCTCGTGCCAGGGCAAATGCCGAAAGCATAGAAGCGTTTGATTTTTCAAAGCTTGGGGAGCTTGCAGCGTCGGCAGATGTAATTTTTAATACGGTGCCTCAGTGCGTTATGGGTCGTGATGTATTGGCGAATGTAAAGCACGCCCTTATAATTGATTTGGCGTCAAAGCCCGGGGGCGTAGATATGGAGGCCGCCCGTGATTTTGGGGTGCCTGTAATATGGGCTTTGGGGCTTCCGGGGAAGGTTGCCCCCGTAACGGCAGGTGAAATAATAAAAAAAACAATCTGCACCATATTAAATGAAATTTGACAAGGTGTTTAAAGTGTTGTAAAATACAAATGAAGCTAGCCTGAGTACGGAAAGGTTGTTATGAAATGAAAATTATTCACTGTGCGGATTTGCATTTGGATGCGAAATTAAGTACAAACTTTGACGAAAAACAGAGGAAACAGCGCAATGCGGAGCTTTTGCATACTTTTGAGCGCATGGTGGACTTTGCAGTTAAAAACGGTGTGGGCGCAGTGCTTATTGCCGGTGATATGTTTGACAGAAAAACCGTTTCTAAAATCGTGCGTGACACTGTTTTTAACTGTATAGAGAAGGCAGAAAATACGGAATTTTATTATGTGCGCGGCAATCATGATGAAAATTTTGAAGCCGTTGAGCTTCCCCGTAATATGCATGTGTTTACAGATGAGTGGACAAGCTTTGACCTTGGGGAAAACATAACCCTTTCAGGCTCTGAGCTTACGAAAAATAACTGCGGATATATTTTGTCCTCCATAAGGAATTCTCCCGATTGCTTTAACATAGTCATGCTTCACGGTGCGGCAACGGAAATAACCGATAAGGAAGATTGTCTTAATATAAATTTAAAAGAGCTAAGGGATAAGTATATTGATTATGCTGCGCTTGGGCATATTCACGCACCAAGGTGGGAGAAGCTTGATGACAGGGGCATTTATTGTTACAGCGGCTGTCTTGAGGGGCGTGGATTTGATGAATGCGGAGAGCGAGGCTTCATGCTTCTTGACATAGACTCATCGGCGCACACCTTCAGCCATGAGTTTGTTCCCTTTGCCCATCGCCGCTTGTATGAAGTCTGTGCAGATGTTACAGACTGCAAAAATAATTATGATGTATTGAAAAAAATAGAAGAAGCCACTGTCGGGCTGGCGGATGAAAATCTTGTAAAAATTGTTTTGCAGGGGAAGATAGATGTTGCCCTCACCCTTGATGAAGACTTTTTATTAACGGATGAAGCCCTTAGTCGGTTTTACCTTGCACAGGTAAAAAGCGAATATACAAGGAAGGTTGACTACTCTGTTTTTGAGCATGACAAATCCCTAAAGGGAGAATTTGTGCGAAGTGTAAACGGGGCAGAACTTACAGATGAAGAAAAGGCGGAAATAATCGGCCTTGGTATTCGTCTGCTTTCGGGGGAGGCGGATTTTTAATGAAACTTATCAGCTGTTATATAGAAAACTTTGGAAAATTCAGTGAAATCGGGTTTGACTTCACCTCACCTGTAAGCGTGTTTTGCGAAGAAAATTCATGGGGCAAAACCACTCTTGCGGAATTTATCTGCGTTATGCTTTACGGCTTCAACAAAGCAAATTCAAACAATTCAAGCGATAAAAATGACCGAAAGCGGTTTATGCCCTGGCAGGGCGGCATTTACGGGGGCAGGCTTGTGTTTGAGCAAAGTGGCGAAGAATATATGATAACACGCACCTTTGATAAAACGGAAAAGGGCGATACCTTATCCGTTAAAAATTTACGCACAGGCCTTGAAAGCAAGGAATTTTCCTCTGTTGGCGAGGAGCTTTTCGGAATAGATAAGGAGTCCTTCAGGAGAACGGTTTTCATAGCTCAGAGCGATTGTGAAAGCATTTCTACTGACGCCATAAATGCAAAGCTGGGTAATTTGATTGATGACACAAACGATATAAATAATTACGAAACAGTAATTAAAAAACTGTCGGATATGCTTTCTCCCCGCAGGGAGGGGAGCTTTCAAAGGCGCATAAAGGATGTGCAGGAAAGGGAAAAAGCCCTTAGCCAAAGTATTAAAACATCATCTGATGTAAATTTTAATATTGATGAAACAAGGCGTACTCTGGAGGATAGGCGCAAAGCCCTGTGTGAGCTTGAAGAAAAAAGCAGGGAGCTTAATCAGGCACTTGTTGAGGCGGCAACTGGGAGTGCTCATGCCCTTAAGTATGAAGCCTATGTAAAAATTGTGGAAAAGCTCACTCAGGCGCAGGGAGAGGAAAAGGAAAGAAGGGCCGCCCTTGGTGAGAACCTTCCCACAGCGGAGGACATTTCCGCAATGAAGGAAATGTCCCGAAAGGTGAACGATAAAGAGATAGAGCTAAGGGCAAAATCCCCTTCTGCTCAGGAGAATATGGCACTTTCACGGCTTGAGAAGATGTTTGAAAGCGGCGTTCCTTCAAATGATGAGCTTCAAAGCGTAAAGGAAAAGCTCAGCTGCGCCCCTGTAAAAAAAGGTAGCAGTGAATATGTTGCGGCGGCAGTGTGCTTTGTTTTTGGCACTGTGCTTTTGGTGCGTGCCCCGTTTGTCGGTGTGGCAATGCTTGTCCTTTCTCTTCTGTTGCTTTTCTTTGCAAAAAAGAAAAACACAATCCCTGACCCTGAAAAGGAAATATCCTCCTTTGTGTCAAGGTATTATCCCCAAAGCAGTGAAAATGCCTATATGCTTGTGACGCGGCTTGAGGCGGACATAGAAAGCTTTTCCGCCTTAAAAAATAAAAAAGAAGCTTCAGAAAAGCTTCAGAATGAACTTTCAGACCTTCGTGCGGTTATGAGTGAGTATTTTGGAAAATATGGCATTGAAGGGGCAAATTCAATTGACGAGCTTGAAAAAAATCTTCTTTATTATGAGAAAGCCTCAGAGCTTTCAAAGGCATTGGCAAAGGAAAGGGAAGAATTTGAAGCGCAAAATAATATTGAAGAGCTTAATCGTGAATCGGGCAAGGAGCAAATTTCTCCCAATGAAATAAAGGCTCAGCTTATGGCGGTAACGGAGAGAATATCGGAAACGAAAAAAGAATGTGAAAAAGCCGTAAAAAGCCTTGATGTTCTTCTTGAAAGGGCAGAAGAAATTGTCGGTGAGAAGGAGGAACTGGCGCAGCTTGTGGAAGAAAAAGCAAATCTCATGCAAAAGAAAAAAACTGCTGAGCTTACAAAGCAGTTTCTGACTCTTGCCGAGGAAAATCTTACGGCGAGATATATTGGCCCCGTAAAGAACGGATTTTTGAAATACTATGAGAAAATCACGGGAACAAGCGGAAGCGAGGAATACACCGTTGACGCAGGGCGTAATGTCCATATTCAAAAGTATGGGAAGCAGCGAGAGGTTAAAAGCATGAGCGCAGGCTACCGTGACCTTATCGGCATTTGTATGAGGGTAGCCCTTATTGATGAAATGTATAAAGGGGAAAAGCCCTTTATCATAGCTGATGACCCCTTTATAAATCTTGACGGAGATAAGCTTGCCCGTGGGCAAAAGCTTCTTCGGGAAATAGCTGAAAAATATCAGATTGTTTATTTCACCTGCCACGAAAGCAGAAGCTTATAAACTGTTTTTCTCCGCGTCATCCCATTGCCTTTTCTCCAGTTTCTCCACAAATAATTTTTCCTCATCTGACAAAGGGGCATTTTTGAGAAGCTCAGGTCTTTTTTCAAATGTCCTTATTATGCTTTCTTTTCTTCGCCATGCTTCTATGTTGGCATGGTGTCCGCTTAGGAGCACCTCAGGCACGGCCTTGCCCATAAATTCAGGTGGCCGTGTGTATTGGGGATATTCCAGAAGCCCGTTGTAATGGCTTTCGGTTTCTGCCGTGGCGGCACTGTCCAGAACGCCGTCAATATGGCGGCACACGCAGTCAATTAAAACCATAGCAGGAAGCTCGCCCCCTGTTAAAACATAGTCGCCGATAGAAATTTCCTCATCGACAATTTCCTCCAGCACCCTTTCGTCAACGCCTTCATAGTGTCCGCACAGAATTATAACGCTGTCAAGCTCTGCAAGCTCACGGGCACGGTTTTGAGTAAGTGTTTTCCCCTGGGGAGACATATAAATGGTGTGCACTTTTTTGCCGCTGGAGACAAATTTGTGGGCGTCATAAATAGGTTGCGGCTGCATAACCATGCCGCCCCCGGCACCGTAGGGATAATCGTCAACCCTGCGGTGTTTGTCCGTTGAAAAGTCACGGATATTGATGTATTCAAGGTTTATAATTCCCTTTTTTTCCGCACGGCCGATAATGCTTTCGCCCAGGGCTTGCATCATATGGGGGAAAAGTGTAAGCACGCTAAATTTCATCGTCAATCAATCCTTCTATGGGAGTAATGTGAATAGCTTTATTTTCAAGGTCAACCTTTTTAACAAAGGCGCCGATATTGGGGATAAGCACTTTTTTGCCGTTATCCTTTGTAAATTCAAGGAGATTTGCGGCATTGTTCTCAATTACATCCGTAACAGTGCCGAACACATTGCCGCTCTCAAGCTGGCCCTTTAATCCCATAAGCTGAAAGAAGTAGAATTCACCTTCAGGGAGAGTGGGCAAATCCTCTTCACGGGCGTATAGCTTTGTAAATTTAAGTGCCTGAGCCTTATCGAGAGTGTCAATCCCCTCAAGCTTAAGCAAAACGGCGCCCTTTTGGAATCTGCTTGAAATAATCCTCACGGGGGTAGAATCTTCCTTGTATACGGTTTTCACCTTTTTGAAGAATATCTCCCCGTCAGTATAGTGAATGGCCTTCACTTCCCCGTGAACGCCGTGTGTATTTACAATTTGCAACACAAAAATCATAGTCTGTCACCTCACGGTATATGCTACCATTTTTTCAATCAAAAATCAAGTCATCGGTCTGCCCTTATTTTTTCTGTACTCTCTTGGGGTAGAGCCTGTGTAATTTAAGAAAGCTCTGTTAAATGTGCGTACAGAGTCAAACCCTGAAGCGAAGGCAGTATCCGTAACGGAGAGGCTGGTGTTTTTAAGTAAGCCGCAGGCGTAGCTTATGCGCTTGTCGCATATATATTTGCCGAAGGTAGTGCGTAGCTTTTGTTTAAAAACATGTGAAATGTGTGAACGGCTGATATGGAGTTCTTCTGCGGCGTCATCAATAGAAATGTGGTCAGTAAAATGCTCGTCGCAGTATATGAGTATATTTTTCAGTGTGCTGATGTTGTACTTGTCCTGCGCTGTAAAATTTATTCTTTCAAAAAGCATTCCCAGCAGTGAAAGTATAAACCCACGGACTGCCTCAGCGGACAAATGCCCGTACTCCTTAAAAAGCAGGTCAATAAGCTGTTTTGTGGCACTGTCTGCGGAAATAGTGGGGCTTTTGGGGATGCTTTGTAAAAAAACATGGCTGAATTCCGGCGTAATCGAAGGTGGGAAAATCATTATATAGGTTTTAATCCCTTCGGAATTTTCGTATCGGTGCACCTGATTGGGAAAAATAATGAAAAAATCGCCGCTTTTGATGGGGTACTTTTTGTCCTCAATGTAAAGGTCGCTCCTTCCCGAAATGATGTATCCCATTTCTATATGCCCGTGGAGATGGGCGTCAAAATCCAGGGTGTAAAATATTTTTGCCATAATGTCGTTGCCGCGTGTCTCGAAAAAATAATTCATTCCTGTAATCACCTCAAAAAAAGCATAAAATGGCTGATTTTTCTCATGTTTTTTCTTGTATTGTAGCATGTTTTTGTCTAAAATACAAGCAGGAGAATATGTGAAATTAAGAAAGGAATGAAAAAAATGGAAAAATGGTTAAGACTTAAGTATGTCCCCTGTATGCCCATGGGAAGTGACGGCAGAAGGGTAACGGCGAGTAAGGAGCATATAGCCCTGTCAAGGAAGGTGGCGGCAGAGGGCATGGTGCTTTTGAAAAATGATGGTGGAGCTCTTCCCTTAAAAAAGGGCACAAGGGTAGCCGTGTTCGGAAAAGCGCAGTATGACTATGTGCAGATAGGCGGCGGCAGCGGAGATGCAAGAAGCGCCGCATATATAAGAAATATTTATGATGGACTTAAAATTAAGGAAGCGGAAGGCAAAATAACAGTTTTTGACGGTCTTATATCTTATTATAAGGAAGAAATGGAAAAGCAGTATAAGGATGTAACCCATAGGGGCGAAACAACGGAGCCTGAAATTCCCGCAGAGCTTCTTGTAAAGGCAAAGGCATATACAGATACGGCAATCATAACCGTAAACCGTTTTTCCCTGGAAGGCTCAGACAGAAGCCGTGACGATTTTTACTTAACAGCGGCAGAAGAAAAAATGGTTCAAACGGTTACCGAAAATTTCAGCAAAGTAATTGTTGTAATCAATGCAGGTGCTCAGATAGCCTCAGATTGGTTCTGTAAAAATGATAAAATCGCCTCAGTTCTTTACGCATGGCAGGGCGGAATGGAGGGTGGTCTTGCCGTTGCAGATTTGCTTTGCGGCGATGTAAACCCCTCAGGCAAGCTGGTAGATACCTTTGCGAAAAACATCACAGATTATCCCTCTACCGAGGGCTTTGATGAGTCGGAGGACTATGTAAAATACTATGAGGATATTTTTGTAGGCTACAGATATTTTGAGACAATCCCCGGTGCAAGTGAGCTTGTAAACTATCCCTTTGGCTTTGGTCTTTCATATACGGATTTTGAGATAACGAATATAACCGCCTCCCTTGCGGATAAAAAGATAAAAGTCAGCGCAGATGTAAAGAATGTTGGCAAGGTAAGCGGTAAAGAGGTAGTGCAGGTTTATTACAGTGCTCCCCAAGGTAAGCTTGGAAAGCCGAAGCTTGTGCTTGCGGCATTTG
This sequence comes from Clostridia bacterium, assembly GCA_036307325.1. Taxonomy (GTDB): domain Bacteria; phylum Bacillota; class Clostridia; order UMGS1883; family UMGS1883; genus UMGS1883. The sequence continues at coordinate 115 of JAXJXW010000146.1, read as the reverse complement.
CCAAAACCAAAGAGCTTGACCCCGGTGAAGCAAGAACCGTTTACATGGAATTTGATGTTGCCTCCATGGCAAGCTATGACGATTTGGGTAAGGTTGCACGCTCGTCATATGTTCT
>JAXJXW010000145.1:0-18010 GCA_036307325.1 Clostridia bacterium | reverse complement strand
CGGTAAGTGTCTGCGCCTTCTTATTGATAGTAAGTGTGCCTTTTACAACTGTTACATTGTAATTATTGTTTGCAGTATATTTTGCATCAATTTCATATGGTCCTACTGCTTCGCCTTCAGCTCTTGTCAGCTCTATTCCTGTGATGTCGCCCTCTGTAGCTTCACCTGTTACTGTATAAGTAAATTCAGGATCAGTCTGACCTATTGTCTTTGCAGCGTTATTTACAGTAATGGTTGCGTCTTTCTTTGCTACCGTAAGTGTCCAAGACTGTTCAAAAGGCTCATATACTTCACTGCCTTCTACATTTACAGTGATTGTTGTTTCTCCGGCGCCTTTAATTGTTACAGTGCCGTTTTCTACTGTAGCAACATCCGTATTGCTTGATGTAATAGTATAGGTATCTATTCCTGATTCGGTATCGGGTGTTACAGTAACCTTAAAGCCATCATCACCGTATGTCTTGTTTTCTACAACACCTGCTACTTTAACATGCTGAATTTTCTTGTTGGAAATAGTAAGTGTGCCTTTTACAACCGTTACATTGTAATTATTGTTTGCAGTATATTTTGCATCAATTTCATATGTTCCTACTGCGTCGCCTTCAGCTCTTGTCAGCTCTATTCCTGTGATGTCGCCCTCTGTAGCTTCACCTGTTACTGTATAAGTAAATTCGGGATCAGCCTGGCCTATTGTCTTTGCAGCGTTATTTACAGTAATGGTTGCGTCTTTCTTTTCAATTGTAAGAGTCGCAGTTTTTGTCCATGTATTGTAACCGTCTTTTGTTACGGTTGCAGTAATATTATATGTACCTGCGTTTATTGCTTCTCCGTCTGCACTCAAATCTTCGCTTGTATATTTTACACTTGCACCTTCGGGGAGACCTGTTACTGCAAGGGATTTTGCAGTACCGTCATAAGTGTATGTAGCATTTTCAAAAGCAAGACCTTCCATGGAAGGCTTAGCAACTGTTATTGTTGCAGGTACAACAAGTGATGTAAGGTCGGTTGACCCATTTTTTGCAATCGAGGTTGCATTTACAGTATAGTCACCGTCAGCCGCACTGTCATTAACCTTAAATTTAACATTTCCCAGTGCCATATCAAAAGTATTGGCTTGTGATGCTCCTACTAAAATTGCCTTCAAGTCGTTATTAAATGTTCTTAATGTAAACACATTTGATAAATTCTCAGCCTCTTCAAAACCAACAAACTCCAACACACTTTCATCATACACAAAGTTACGAACTCCGAAAGAATTTGCTAATACAGTATTTTTTAATGAAATAGGCAATGTGACAACATCACCCGGAGCTGCCGTAGTAGATCCAATAGTAAATACCGCTTCAGCCGTGATTGCATCCTGATTGGCAGATACGGGTACTACTGTCATTACTAACATAAGAAGTACCAGTGTTAATGAAAATATTTTCTTCATATCAGTACACATCCTTTCCTTTACTCAATTGGGAATAAGTCAGGCATCATGCTGTAATTGAACAGCAAGATTGCATCGTCAATATTAACTTTACCGTCTTTATTAAAATCAATGTTTCCCGTGTAGCTTATCTCAAACAAATCGGGCATCATACTATGATTAAACAGCAAGATTGCATCGTCAATATCAACACAGCCATCCCCATTTATGTCACCCGTGATAATGCTCTTTCCCGGAACGGTAAAGGTCGCCTTTGCGAGATTTGAAACACCGTCGCCGCCGAGAAGGATAACGCCGGTTTCTCCTTTCACCATGCTTATGCCGTCACCTGATTTTGTGGATATTTTAAACTTTGCTACATTTGATAGCTCAGCAAGACCAATCTGGTCAACACGCACAATTTTCATTTTTTCTGCGTATTTGCCGGGTGCTGTTGCCGCTGTCCATGCGCTGCCCTCTGCATTACCCTTTGCAAACGCCAGAAGTGTAACACCAAAGCTACCCATATTTGAAGCCGTGTACGGAACAATTACCTCATACAAACCTTCTTCCTCATCAATAACCTCAACTGTTACTTCTCCTGAAATACTAACTTCAGCCGCATATGCAAAGCTTGTAAAGCACATGGAAATTACAAGCAACACAGCTACAAGCGATGTTATTTTCTTAAGTAGATTTGACATGTTGATTTTTTCCTCCTTTTTTCCTTTTTTCTAAAGATAATATATGTGCAAATGTGCTACAATCCCATTATCTATATTTGTTCTTTTATTATAACATTCACAATTTTAGTTGTCAATGTAGGTTTATTTTTTTGTCATATGTTACAAATAATTTCTTTTTTATAGGTTATTTTCACTATTTTACTCCAATATCATTCCACCGTACAAATTTTTGAAGGTGTATGCAATTTCACCGTTCTTTATATAAAATGAAACATACTTCACTCTTTCAAGAGCTGAACCTACGCCTGCAAACGAGGTTGTATCACAAAGAGAGATATAACGCACCCCATTTTTAATTACAACACCGTTATTTTCACCGCTGTACACAACAAAAACATTTTTCTTCTGTGCCGCTTCCGAAAGAGTATCTTCAAACACCCGTGCCTCAAGGCTATCGGTTAAATTCACCTCTGAATCAAACAACAAAATAACACTGTTTTCCTCACAAGTTGAGAGAGCATTTGCTAATTTATCCCACTGGCTTTCCTTTCTCAGAGAACCTGAAGATGTAAGTGCGGCAGTTATTATCTTAGCACCGCCGTAGGAATATTCGCCGTAGCTTTCCGCCGTTACAAGGTTTTGCCCGTCATATGTCAAGGAGGGGATTATGCCGCCGCCTATAACCGCCGACATTGAATTTTTCCTGAAGGAATCGACCGCCCGTGCATAAACGAGCCTGTCAAGAAGTGTTTGGTTCTTGGCGTTTGCCAGAATATTAAATTCCACCGAACCCTCTAAGGTGCCGTTTTTTTCATCATCAGTTATTGATTCCGTTACATCAAGCCTATATCCCGAACAAATAAGCTTAATGCACTTAAGCGCCTTTCCGCAGGAAAGAGAAAGCTCCCCTGCGCCGTCACGGAGTATTTGTGCCTTCATCTTGTCGAGGCGAAGGAAGGAGGTATCATATTTGGGATTTAAAAGAGATATATCACTTACAGAGGCTGTGTTTCCGTTTTTGTCAAACACCGTAATCTGAGAAAGAGAGAGTGTGTCCCCACTTTTCACATTATAGGTGCTTTGAGTATTGATTCCGCAAACCTCCTCCTTTTTTATAACGGGAATTTCCAGGGTTTGCTGAAGTGTATTATTGTAATAAAGCTCAAGGACAGTGTCCTCACTTCCTGCATAAAACACATTTTTGCGGATTTCCCCGTCACCTGACAACACCTTCCACACTGCATCCTTTGCAGATGAAGCAGGGTTTTGGTTTTCGTCAAAAAACACAAGAGATATTTCAGATGTGTCTCCCTCAAGAACAAAAGACTTTTCGCTTTTTGCATAAACGCCCACTGCCGCACCCGGTTCTGCGTTTGAAACAACTGCAACCGCATTTATAACCTTTCTGTTTTCACTGGGAGAATTTATTGTATGAAGAGTGTTGTTTTCAAGGGTTTTACCAACCATTGCAGTTGAACCGCCGCCGTCAAGATTCATGGCATTTACACAACCAAGTTCAAGACAAATATCTGCCAGCTCACTGAGAGTAACGCCGCGGCTGATTTGCTGCCTTCCGTCAACGGTGATTAAATACACAATGCTTCCGTCAGCGTTTGTGCCGATTGCCGTTCTGGGATTATTGCCGTTCACCGTATGGGTGACAGGGGTTTTCTGCCCCTCCTTCAAAAGAAGGGTTCCGCCGCCGAATGCCGTTTTTATCCCTTCTGTGGAGGGAGAGCCTGTCACAGTGAGTGACGCCGTTTCTCCCACATTCATATTCATATCAAGCATTGGCGTCATAGTATCGTTAATCACAAGAATATACCCGTTTTTGGGAATTGTGATTGTGCCGCCCATGCTGACGCCCTTTGATGTAACCTCACCGTTTTCAACCGTTACCGCCGTTATTCCCTCCGGCAAATAGGGCGATTCTCCGCCGTTAAAATCGGCGGTGTACATTAAAAGCGCACCGTAGTAATCGGTGGGCTTGTTTATGTGTGTCACCGTAAGCACCTCACCGTTTTGCGCCGTCACGGAGGCACTAAAATCTATATAGGACAAAAGAAGAGAGCTTCCGTCAAAAAGCCCTGCCGCCATGTCTGCATTTATGTGGGATTGAAGAAGCTTTCCGTCTTTTATTTCAATTCCAAGGCTGAAATTCTGCGTGCCCTTATAGGAAGAAAAAAAGTCAGCATTTGTTGCGGCAACAACGCCTTTTTCCGTATTTGCCAAATTAAAGGTAGTTGCCGTTTTATCACATCCGCCGCCGTTTTTTAATAATTCCAGGCTGAGATTTTCCTGCGACAGATCGGCGGTAACGCAATTTATGTTAAGAGAATAATCACTGTAGAATTTTTGAATGTTTTTCAGTGTTACCCCCTTTGTCATTACGCTTTCGGTTTCGTATTTCTTTATCTGTGCGCCGTTTGAAGTGACGCCCAGACACATTATTGCCGCCGCCAATGCCGATATTATCTTTTTCAATCACACTCACCTCTTTTCAAAGCCGAATATATCAATATCCCAATTCTTCGTTTACTAAAATTACGCTGATGCGCCCTTTTTTGCGCTGATGACCGCACACTACATATGTGGAGCAAATACGGTCCTCGCCTCCGCAGCCCTGAGTCATCTCTGCACCCTTGCAAATTCCCGTTTCACTGCAAAAGGTTTTGCAGGAAAGTCTTTGGCAGTTGGCGGGAGCCGCATATCTTTTCACACGCATAATTGCCTCGTCAAGACTGTGCACAATTTTATTTCTGCCCACAATCATTATAACCTTAGACGGGCCGTAGCATATGCACGACACTCTGTTTCCGTTGCCGTCAACATTATAAAGCTCACCGTTTTCCGTAACGGCGTTTGATGAACACATATAGTAATCCGCACCATAGCTTTCACGGTAAAAGGTCAGCTTGTCGGGGGCTTTTTCACGGTCAAGAAAATTATATTTTCCGGAGTTTAAGACTGCCGTCATGCCGCACTCCGCAAGGGTCATGCTTCCCCCGCAGCTTACGGTTGCGCCTTCAGTTATAAGACTTTCCGCAATTTTCACCGCCTCTTCTTTTGTAAGGGCGATATATGCGTTCATATTATTTTTTTCAAGAGCATTTTTTGTCCTCTCAAGCATTTTAATGCTTGCGGCATTCATATTCTTATCCATTTTTATCCGCCTTTCCGATTATTCTTCAATATGTAATCTTTCCTCAGGCAGAATTGTTATTGCCACATTAAGCTCTTCGCCCACTGCTTCAAGCTCCTTTGTAAGCTCATCATAGCTGATTGCGCTGTTTTCAAGATCTATCAAAGAAATCATGGTAAAGAGATTTTGCATAAGCTTTTGTGAAATGTCGAGAATATTTATATTCTTTTCATAAAACAAACCGCTTACCCTCGCAATAATTCCTGTTTTGTCCTTACCTACTACTGTTACCACTGCACGCATTTTTTTAACTCCTTTACATTTTATTTTGTCTGACTGCCTCGTATATAAAAAGCGCCGCCGCCACCGAAGCATTCAGAGAATTTACATTTCCCTTCATGGGAATTTTTACTTTAAAATCACATTTTTCCAGCACAAGACGGCTTATTCCCTCACCTTCGGAGCCTATAACTATTGCCACTGCGCCTTTTAAATCGGCGTCATAAAGCTCCGTTTCTCCTGAGGCGTCTGTTGCCGTTACCCAAATGTTTTTCTTTTTCAGCTCATCTATTGTTTTTGCTATGCTTGAAACCCGTGCAACGGGGGTGTATTCCACCGCACCTGCGGAAGCCTTGGCACAGACCGCCGTGAGCGATGCACTGTCATGCTTTGAAATTATAATCCCATGGACACCGGCACAGTTTGCCGTTCTTATTATAGAGCCGAGATTCCGTGGGTCAGCTATTTTGTCGAGAATCACAATGAAGGGCTTTTCACCCTTTTCCTCCGCAATTTTCAAAATATCATCAACAGTTGCATATTCCGCTGCGGCGCAAAGGGCAATTATGCCCTGATGGGCACCCGTTTCACTCATTTCGTCAAGCTTTTTTCCGTCTGCCTGAACAACAGAGATTCCCTTTTCCTTTGCCATGGCTATTATGGGGATTATACTGCCGTGAATATTTCCCCTTCTCACATATATTTTATCTATGTTCCTGCCTGCTTTTACAGCCTCGGAAACGGGATTCCTTCCTTCTATTTTATCCATCATCTGAAAGCTCCTTTTATTCGGTTCAACAAGATTATAACACAGAATTTCTTAAAATGCACTGTAATTATTAACCTTTTATAAAAATTTTTTCTTCTTTGTCTATAATTTTACCGTTTTTGAATATATATTCAGATTCATTTTTATTAAATACAACGGGCGGAAGCCTGTAATAATCGGCATTCAGAGCGCACAAGCTTCTTTTGACCTCCTCATATTCGTTTGGACTAAGCCCTTCTAGAGAAATAAATCTTTCCTTGGGAGTTTCAATTGCAATTACGCCGATGTTCTTATCCGGGTTTATAAGAATATAGCTCACCGTGATATTTTTTGACACATAAAACGGCTCTCCTTGGTTCAGCTCAATTATTTTTGTATCCTTCGCCGTCTTTTTCACCTTATCAATATAGGCTTTGTCCTGAATCTGAGGGCATAGCACTGCATTTTTTACGGCGTCTGCTTCTATAAGCTTCAAAAGTTCCTTGTCATTCTTTTTGTTGGCAAAAGCAAATTCAAACCTCCCTGCACAAAGCCGTTCACCTGCCGATTTAACAACGCTGAATTCACAACAGCCGACGGCAACGGCTTTATTATTGGGAAGGCATACTATGCTTGAGCTTTGAGCTCCGCTTTTAAGAAACACAACCCCATTTCCCCATGTGCCGAGCATTACGGCAAAGAGGCAAATAATCGCCGCATATTTCAGTGTATGCTTGTTTTTCCTGTAAATGATAAAGGCGGCGGAAAAAACTATCCATACAATCAGAAACGCCCCATCGGGACTGACTGTATTTGCACTTGAAAAGGGAAACAGACTTATAACCTTACCCACAGATAAAATAACGGCTGATGATACCTCAACAATTATTTTCAGCAAGGAAGAAACTGCCATAACCCTTGAAAGCAAAATAAAAAACATCCCCGAAACGACCAAAGCCGTTGAAAACATAAAAACAATCATGTTTGAAATAATCGCATAGGGGGATATGTAGTGAAAATAATACATTGACGCAGGAATAACCGTTATCTGTGCGCTTACGGTTACTGCACAAACCTCCGCCATGGTTTTGGGAAGTGCTTTTCTCAAAAAAGCCGTAAGACTGCCGCCGTACAAGATTATGCCCAGGGTTGAAAGCACAGACAGTACAAAGCCGGCACTGTCAATTATGTACGGATTGTAAAACATCATAATAAAAGCTGCAGCTCCCAATGAATTCAGGGAGTCGCTTTCCTTATACACAATTTGTGATAGCTGATATATTACGCACATAATGCACGCACGGACAACAGAGGCACCTGCACCCGTAACCGCCGTTATAAACACAATCGCCGCAATTGCCAGAGCATTGCCTGCTCTTCTTTTTCCCATAAGGGCATTTATCAAAAGCATAATTACGGAAAGCATTATGGAAATGTGCATTCCCGAAACAACCGCTATATGGCTCAACCCTGCCGTTCTTAAATTTTCCGTCACTTCATCGGAAAGAAGGGTCTTATTGCCCAGAAGCACGGCGTTATAAAGGGCGAGCGTATCCCCCGAAAAGTTCTTTTCACCTTCTGCGGCAATATACCTTCTCAGCCTATACACAGGGGAATTGCTTTGCCCGACCACCTTAATCTTCGGCGCATTGGCATACATAAATATGTTTTGAGAGTACATATATCCGGTGTAACTGTCAGACAAGCTCGGCGCAGTAAGGCTTATTTCCCCTTTGACTATATCACCGGGCTTTAAGACCTTCTCTTCTTCAAGGCACAGTCTTGTTTTTATCTTTTTACCTGAAACAGTCACAAAAGCGTCTGCTCTTTGTCCGTCACTGAAGCTTATTATCTCGGCAGTCATGTTTTCAGTATATCCGTCAAGGGCTGCACACAGTTTTTCGGCACTGTAATTTTCAATGCCCAGGCGTGCCACTCCCATAATGCATATCAGAAAGCAGAGAAAAACCGTAAAAATCAGCTTTGGCCTGAAAAGGAAGCAAAGGAGCGCAATTATGATAACTGCAATTAACGATTCAGTATATAAGCCTTTTTCCGCTATTATTTTCCCCGCCGCAAGACATACGGCAAAATAAACTATTGGTCTTTTCATATGCTTATAAAACGCAAAAAGCACCAAAGCAAAACGCTCCGGTGCTTTTCTTTTTTAGTCTGCAAGATTAAACTTATCGTGAATTGCCCTGACGGCATTTTCAGCATCTTTTCTGTCAATAAGAACGCTTACTCTTATTTCACTTGTTGAAATCATCTGGATATTTATTCCTGCATCGTAAAGGGCTTCAAACATTGTAGCCGCAACACCGGGGTTAGATGTCATACCTGCGCCCACAACGGATACCTTTGAAACATTTTCATCATGAAAAACCTTTTCGGCACCGATTACACTGTTGTTTTCCTGAATAATAGCAAGTGCACTGTCAAGGTCATCAGAGGATACGGTGAAGCTTATATCCTTGCTTCCGTCACGGCCGATTGACTGCAAAATAACATCAACATTGATTTTCTTCTTTGCAAGGAATGAGAAAATCTGGAACGCCTTGCCGGGTGTATCCTTTATGTTTACGAGTGAAATTCTGGAAATATCATTGTCACGCGCAATACCTCTTATTAACATTTTTTCCACTGTAGTTTCCTCCTTAACGATAGTTCCCGGAACTTTTTCAAAGCTTGAGAGAACCTCCATATTTACATTGAATTTTTTTGCAAGCTCAACACTTCTGTTGTGAAGTACATTTGCACCGCAAGCCGCAAGCTCTAGCATTTCATCATATGTTATTTCACTAAGCATTCTGGCTTCGGGAACAATTCTGGGGTCTGTAGTATACACACCGCGCACATCGGTGAATATCTGGCAAAGGTCTGCACCCAGCGCCGCCGCAATGGCAACTGCCGAAGTATCACTGCCGCCACGGCCCAGCGTTGTAATATCATCATACTTATTCACGCCCTGGAACCCTGCAACAATTACGATTTTCCTCTTGTCAAGCTCAATATGAATCCTTTCGCCGACAATTCTCTTTATACGGGCTTTTGAATAGTTGTAATCCGTGTTAATGCCTGCCTGCCAGCCTGTAAGTGACACAACAGGTCTTCCAAGCTTTTCTATCGCCATTGCAAGAAGCGACATTGACATCTGCTCTCCTGCGGAAAGAAGAACATCCATTTCTCTTTTTGAAGCTTTCGTATTGATTTCCGCCGCTTTTGCAAGCAAATCATCCGTTGTATCACCCTGTGCAGAAACAACTACAACCACATCATTGCCTGCGTCATATGTTTCTATTACACGGCTTGCAACATTGAATACTCTTTCAGCATTGGCAACACTGCTTCCGCCGAACTTCTGAACTATTAAACTCAACCTTATAACCTCCCTATCGGAACATACGCATTTTTGACACTGCTCCGCCAATCTTTTCTATATGCAAGTCAAGCTCTCCTGCGCTCATCTTCGGCGCCACAAAGCCATAGTCGGAAACGCCCTTTATTATATCAACATTCCCAAACTCTGCGTAAGCTGCCTCGCACTGTTCTTTTTTAATACGAACAAAAAAACGTGCCCGCACATCTTTGTAAGGCATCTGCTCAGCCTCATCCCCTTCAGTCCAGCTGTATTTATCATTATAGTTGCCATCAAGAGAAGCGTCTATAACATCTGCAACAACTGCGCTTGCCGTGGGAAGCTTGCCTGCGCCTCGGCCGTAAAACATAAGCGTATCTACCATGTTTCCCTTTACCATAACCGCATTGAAAACATCTTCAACGCTTGAAAGCTGGCAGTCCTTGGGGATAAGCATGGGCTCAACCGACGCATTTGTTTTACCGTTTTTAACAAAGCCGAAGCCAATCAGCTTTATTGTGCAGCCAAGAGCCGCCGCATAGGTAACATCCTCGGCAGTGAGGTTTCTGATGCCCTTTGTATAAATCGCATTGCAGTCAAGCTTCCTTCCAGTTACAAGCGACATAAGAATGGAAATTTTTCTGCATGCGTCAATACCGTCAATATCGGCTGTGGGGTCTTTTTCCGCATAGCCTAACTCCTGCGCGTTTTTAAGCGCATTTTCAAAGCTGTCATTTTCTTTGAACATCTTTGTTAAGATATAATTTGTTGTTCCGTTTAATATTCCCGCTACATGGGTCACTTCATTGGCGGCAATATCACACGCCAGCGGCCTTATAATGGGAATACCGCCGCCAACGCTGGCTTCATAAAGATAACGGACATTGTTTTGTTTTGCTATCCTGAAAAATTCATCACCATGCTTTGCCACAAGCTCCTTGTTGCTTGTTACAACGCTTTTTTTATGCTCAAGCGCCGCTTTGGTGTATTCATACGCAAACTTTACGCCGCCCATTGTTTCAACAACTATATCAATTTCGTCATCATTTAAAATATCGTTGAAATCCTTTGTAAAAAGAAAGCTCTCTTCATGAGAAGAAAAATCCCGTATGTCCAGAATTTTCTTAACATCAATTCCGCCGTTTACTCTTCGGCTGAGCACTTCCTTGTTCTTCCTGATTATTTCATACACCCCGGAGCCAACAACTCCGAAGCCTATAATCGCAATATTTTTCATCAGTTAACCGCCTTCCGTCTATTGCTTTGCAAGAATTGAAATTTTCCTTACACCCTGCACGCCTTCAAGCTCTGAGATAAGCTTTTCGGTGCTTATAATCATATTATCAGTCTGAACTGTTACAGTAATATTTGCAACACCGTTCACGGGAACATTCTGATTTATGGTAAGGATATTGCAGCCTGCATCGCTGGTAACGGCAAGAATATCGCTTAGCACGCCTTTTACATCAAGAACCACCGCCAAAAGCGTGAGTATTCCCTGCATTTGATTAAAGGGAAATACATAGTCCTTATATTTATAATACGCACTTCTTGATACATTTGCCATTTCCGCCGCTTCGTTTATTGTAGGAGCCTGTCCCGACTCAAGAAACTCCTTCGCAAGCAGTACCTTATGATAAACAGGGGGAAGCACCGATAAATCGGCTATAACAAGTTTTCTGTCCTTCAAAATATCCACCACCTGCGCACATTTGTATTTTTACCACTTCGCTATGATAACACCTAAAATGTGTTTTGTCAACTTATTTCCTCAAAAAAATCGGCGCGGCAAAACTCTTTTGAAAAAAAACAATAAATTTAGCCGTGCCTCAACTCAATATTCATTATCTTTTATATTCATTATATAAATCCCGACGGGATTTTCCCCTGTCACGGGCGGCAAGCCTGAGGGCTTCTTTTTCCGAATTTCCCTGTGCCATGTACATTTCCACATGCTCTTTAATGGTCATAAGAGTCCACTGCTCCATTTTTTCATGCTCTGCCTGCTCATGGCTTTTACCTTCAATTACAAGGACAAATTCTCCCCGTGGCGGATTTTGTTCATAATGTATAACGGCATTGTCAAAATCGGTGCGGAAAAATTCCTCATGCACCTTCGTCAGCTCTCGGCAAAGGGATATTCTTCTGTTGCCGAACACACTTCGCATATCCTTAAGGGTTGCCAGAAGCTTGTGGGGAGCTTCGTAAAAAATCATTGTTCTTTCCTCGTTTTTCAAGCTTTCAAGCATTTCGCTTCTGCCCCGTTTATTTACGGTTAAAAAGCCTTCAAAGGTAAACCTTCCCGTGGGAAGCCCGCTTGCAATAAGGGCATTTATACCTGCCACTGCACCGGGCACGGGAACAACATCTATTCCGCACTCTGCACATAGTGCCACAAGGTCTTCTCCGGGGTCGCTGATAGCAGGGGTGCCCGCATCACTTACCAATGCTATATTCTTTCCGTTTTTCATTTCATTTATGAGAAATTCTCCTTTTTCACGGCGATTATGCTCAAAATAGCTGGTCATGGGCTTTTCTATTGAAAGGTGATTTAAAAGGCCCAGGGTTCTGCGTGTATCTTCAGCCGCAATCAAATCAACCGATTTGAGTACCTCTACACATCTGTATGTAATATCCCCAAGATTTCCTATGGGAGTTGCGCAAAGATATAATTTTCCGTTCATTTTGCCTCCTCCTTTAACGATTGAAGGTAGTTGCCGTTTTCATCATACATAAAAATCGGCTTGTCAAGCTTTAACATGGGCCTTCCGTTTTCTGCTGCCTCTATAAGAATAAGGGAGGCTGCCCTGTCACTTTTCGGATAAACTATTTGCAGGCGTTTCGGCTCCATATTATACTTACGCATTACGCATATAACATCACAAAGCCTGTCCCCCCGGTGCACCATATACAGCTTTCCGCAGGGCTTGAGCATTTTGCGGGCATTTTTCACAACGTCCTCCAGGGTGCAGGCAATTTCATGGCGTGCAACGGCGAGAGCGTCTGAGGGGTTTACGATTCCGCCGCCTGCATTCATATATGGGGGATTGCAGGTTACCGCATCAAAGGAGCCTTTTTTTAAAAACTCTCCGCAATTTTTTAAGTCACCGCAAAAAACCTTGATTTTATCTTCAAGACCGTTCAGTGCCATTGTTCTTTCAGCCATATCCGCAACTTCGGGGATTATTTCCACGGCGCAAACCTCCGAAAGCTCATAAAGCCCCCACATTAACACGGGGATTATTCCCGTGCCTGTGCATAAATCAAGAACACGGGCGCCCTTTTTTGGTTTTGCAAACCGTGAAAGAAGCACGGCATCGCTTCCAAAGCAAAATCCGTTTTTGTTCTGGATTACCTTATAATCCTTTATACCCAGCTCCTCAACCTTTTCATAATCATATATCATAAGTCAACCCTCAATGAATCTTTCAATCTATAAAAAGATGTGTACCGCACAGGGCAAACACCTTGCACGATACACACTCTTTCTTTTGCAGATAAATTATTCTGCAGGGTTCGGAGCGCCAACAGGACATACACCTGCACAAGCACCGCATTCGATGCACTGTTCAGCATCGATTTCATACTTGCCGTCACCCTCAGAAATGCAACCAACGGGGCACTCACCTGCGCAAGCACCGCAGCTGATGCAATCATCGTTAATACAATAAGCCATTATTAACACCTCTTTCCTCAATTATACCTTCATTGTAGCACAAAAATGTTAAATTTCAATACTTTTTTTTGCTTTTATCAAAAATGGGCTTGATATATTTTCCTTCCCTTTGTATAATGGGTTAGACAAAATGCGTTCTTTTTTATATGGAACATTGACATGAGGTGATAAAATTGAAAAAACTAAAAAATGTACTTCACAAAATCTTTATTGACGGACTGAGCGGCATGGCTCTCGGTCTTTTCTCAACACTTATCGTGGGTACAATTCTATCGCAGGTGGGCGTTTTTATCGGCGGGAAAGAGGGGAATTTTCTCGTTGTAATAGGAAAGTGTGCCTCGCTTCTTACAGGTGCCGGTATCGGTTGCGGTGTGGCTTATAAATTTAAGGAATCTCCTCTGGTTGTTCTCAGCAGTGCCACAAACGGTCTTGTGGGTGCCTATGCCGCAAAGATTCTTGCAGGCTCTTTTTTTGAAGCAAATACCTTTACAATAACACCGCCGGGTGAGCCTCTCGGTGCATTTATTGCCGCATATGTGGGCATTGTGGTAGGCCACGCAATAAGCGGTAAAACAAAAATAGATATTTTGCTCACACCTGTTGTAAGTATTGCCGCAGGCAGTGCGGCAGGGCTTCTTGCAGGGCCAACCATTTCATCATTTATGCTGCAGCTTGGGGCAATGGTAAATTGGGGCACAACACAACAGCCCTTTATAATGGGCATTGTGGTAAGCGTTCTTATGGGAATGTTTCTCACCCTTCCCATCAGCTCTGCCGCAATAGGAATTGTTCTCGGCTTAAACGGCTTGGCGGCAGGTGCGGCAACGGTTGGTTGTTGTGCTAATATGGTAGGCTTTGCGGTTGCAAGCTATCGGGAAAACAAGGTCGGCGGTCTTTTGGCACAGGGTCTGGGCACAAGCATGCTTCAGATTCCCAACATTGTAAAAAAACCCGTAATCTGGGTGCCTGCCATTGTTTCAAGCGCAATAATGGGGCCTCTGTCAACACTTGTTTTCAAAATGGAAAGCAACGCAACAGGCTCAGGCATGGGAACGGCAGGGCTTATCGGGCCGATTATGTCCTTCCAGACAATGGCGGAAAAGCTTCCGTTTAATATTAACCTCATACTTAATATAACCGTATATATTGTTTTACCGGGAATTTTTGCTCTCATTACCTCTGAGCTTATGCGTAAGGCAAAAATAATAAAGTTCGGAGATATGACTCTTGATATATGATGAAAATAGCTGATATTTCATTAAAAAACAATATTTTTCTTGCCCCTATGGCGGGGGTAACCGACCTTGCTTTTCGCATAATATGTGACGAGTTCGGTGCCGGGCTTTCATATACGGAAATGGTAAGCGCAAAGGCGCTGTCATTTTCCGACAAAAAAACGGGCAAATTGATGCAAACGGATAATTTACCCACGGCGGTGCAAATTTTCGGAAGCGATCCTGTTGTTTTTACGGAAATTGTTCCTGTTGCTGAAAAAGAAGGGCTTTTTATTGATATTAACATGGGCTGCCCTGCACCTAAAATAACGGGGAATGGGGAAGGCAGTGCATTGATGAAAAATCTTGAAAAAGCCGAAGCGGTTATTGATGCGGCTTGCCGCAGCTCCGCAAAGCCCGTTACCGTAAAAATGCGTGCAGGGTGGAACGAGGAGCATATAAACGCCCCTGAGCTTGCAAGGATTGCACAAAGCTGCGGTGCCGCCGCAGTCACCGTGCACGGGCGTACACGAGAGCAGTTTTACGGCGGAAAGGCGGATCGCAGTATTATACGCAGGGTTTGCGAAAGCGTTTCAATTCCCGTTATTGCAAATGGCGATATTTTTTCTCCCCAAGACGCCGCAGATATGCTCAGGGAAACGGGTGCCGCTGCCGTTATGATAGGCAGAGGTGCTCAGGGCTGTCCTTGGATTTTCACGCAAACTGAGGAGCTTTTCTCAAGCGGAAGGGTAAAAACGCAGCTCTCTCCCCGGGAAAAAATTGACATTGCACTTCGCCACATAAAGCTTATGTGCGAGCTTAAAGGTGAATATATAGGCATTCGTGAAGCAAGAAAGCATGCGGCTTGGTATATAAAGGGAATGAAGGGTGCCGCCGCCTTGAGAAACAAAATCAACTGCGCCGTCACACTTGATGAAATGAGCAGTCTCCTTCTCTCGGTTTGCATGTAAAACACATAATGCATATTTATGCGTTTTGGTTTGTATGTTTTTGTATAAAGTCCACTGAATTACTGCATAAAGTTGTGTATTATTTACAAAATTCGTGTATAATTTAAAAATTACTTGAAAAATTATGCATCAATGATATAATGTATATCATAAGAAAATCTATTTTGGAGGATAAAATTATGAAAAAATTTATTTCACTCCTTCTCGTTTTGGCATTATCAGTATTTGTTTTTGCGGCTTGCTCAAACAAAGCTGAAACAGAAGGAAACGAACCCGCTGAAGAAAACAAGCTTGACAAAATCACAGTTGCAACAAACGCTGAATTCCCTCCCTTTGAGTATCTTGAGGGTGAAAAGATGGTAGGCGCTGATATTGATATGGCAAACGCCATCGGCGAATATCTCGGTTGTGAAGTGGAAATCACAAACATTGATTTTGACGCTGCTCTTACAGGTGCCGCAACAGGTAAGTATGACCTTGCAATCGCAGGGATCACAGCTTCAGAAGAAAGAAAGCAGAACATGAGCTTTTCTACAAACTACTATAAGGCTTCTCAGGCTATCATTGTAAACGAAGGAAGCGAAATTAAGGTATCTGCTGACCTTGAAGGCAAGACAATTGCATGCCAGGAAGGTACAACAGGCGAACAGTTCCTTCTTGACGGCGGATATTCAGTCCAGTCCTTCAAGACCGGTTCTGAAGCTATTACTGCTCTTACAACAGGTAAGGTTGACGCAGTTGTTATTGACAATGCAGTTGCAAATGCACTTTCCGAAAAGCAGGGCGGCAAGACAGTTGTTCTTGAAGAAGCTCTTACAGAGGAAGCCTACGCAATCGCAACAAAGCTTGGAAATGATGACCTTCTCAATAAAGTTAACGAAGCAATTAACGCCCTTAAGGAAAGCGGTAAGCTTGCAGAAATCTTTGCTTCTTATGATCTCGTAGTAGACGCTGAATAATTCTTTTACATTAGAAAGGCGGTGTAAAAAGCTTTTTACACCGCCTTTCTAAATATAGCAAAAAATTCGGAAACTTCTTTTTATCAGGAAGGTCAGGTTTTATTATGGAATGGTTTAATAATTGGACAGACAGGCTGTATCAGACATTTATTGTTGCAGACAGATATAAAACATTGATAAGCGGTCTTGAAAGAACCTTGATTATAACCGCAGGGGCGCTTGTCATAGGCGTTATAATCGGTACAATAATAGCTATAATAAAGGTTCTTTGTGAGGACAATAAGAAGCTTAAATTTCTTGATTTTCTCTGCAACATATATCTTACGGTAATCCGCGGAACACCCGTTGTTGTTCAGCTCCTTATATCATTTTTCATCATCTTTGTATCTGCTAAAGACGGCACATGGGTTGCCATGATAACCTTCGGTATAAATTCAGGTGCATATGTTGCCGAAGTTATTCGTTCAGGTATTCTTGCCATAGATAAGGGGCAGACAGAGGCAGGGCGCTCCCTTGGGCTTTCCCAGGCAATGACCATGAAGGAAATTATTTTGCCCCAGGCCTTTAAGAATATATTACCCGCCATAGGCAATGAAATGATTGCGCTTTTAAAGGAAACCTCCGTTGCAGGTTATGTTGCCGTTGTTGACCTTACAAAAGCAGGTAATCAGATAAAAAACACTACATATGACCAGATAAACCCTATTTTGCTGGTAGCTCTTGTATATCTTGTAATTGTTATTCTATTGACAAAGCTTCTCGGCATAATGGAAAGGAGGCTTCGCAAGAGTGATAAGCGTTAAAAATCTCGAAAAAAACTTTGGAAAGTATGATGAAATTAAGGTTTTAAGAGGTATAAACGAAACTGTCAAAAAGGGTGAAACCGTGGTTGTTATCGGCCCTTCAGGCAGTGGCAAAAGCACATTTCTCCGTTGCCTCAATCTTCTGGAAAAGCCTTCGGGCGGTCAAATATTCATAGAAGGTGAGGAAATAACCGCAAAAAAATGTGATGTAAATGCCATGCGCCAAAAAATAGGTATGGTATTTCAGCATTTCAATCTTTTTCCCCATCTCACAATTCTTGAAAACATAACTCTTGCTCCCGTAAAGCTGAAGAAAATGACAAAGGAAGAAGCAAACAAGCGGGCTATGGAGCTTTTGGAGCGTGTGGGTCTTGCAGACAAGGCCTCCTCCTATCCTCAGCAGCTTTCCGGCGGTCAGAAGCAAAGAATTGCCATTGTGCGTTCTCTTGCAATGAATCCCGATATTATGCTTTTTGATGAACCCACCTCTGCGCTTGACCCTGAAATGGTTGGTGAGGTTCTCGATGTTATGAAGGAGCTTTCCCGTGAAGGAATGACAATGGTTGTAGTTACTCATGAAATGGGCTTTGCCCGTGAGGTTGCAGATAAAGTGCTCTTCATGGACGAAGGCGTCGTTGCGGCAAAAGGAACTCCCCAAGAAATTTTCGGAGGAAATGATAATCGCCGATTGCAGGACTTTTTGAGTAAGGTTTTATAGAAAAAAATGGGGATGTTAAAATAGTCCAGACCGCAAGAAAAT
>JAXJXW010000144.1:0-10945 GCA_036307325.1 Clostridia bacterium | reverse complement strand
GGCTTTAAGGGAATTATAGAATATATAAAGAACAAGGGAATGCTCCCCGGAGTATGGACAGAATTAAACAGCATTTCCAAGGAAAGCGAAGTTTCTGAAAAGCTTAGCGACTGCCTCTTGAAGAGAAACGGTGAATATGTGTTTATATCAAATCGCTTCCAGATTGACTTCAGAAAAGACAAGACCGTAAAGCATATGACTGAGGTTATTGACAGACTGTATGCCACAGGTGTACGCTACATAAAGAACGATTACAACCAATCAGGCGGTATTGGCTTTGACGGGGAGAAATCGACAGGCGAGGAGTTGAGACAGACCTCTCTTGCATTTGATAGCTTTATAGATATGATCAGAGAAAAGTACAGTGATTTAATAATTGAAAACTGCGCAAGCGGTTCAATGAGAACTGATGACTCAATAATGAAGCATTTTCATCTTGTAAGCGTCAGCGACCAGGAGTATTACTATTACAACCCCTCAATTTTATCAGGCATGGAGGCTTGTGTGCAGCCGGAAAAATGCGGCAGTTGGGCATATCCGTACCCCCAGTTTTATGATGATAGATTGAAACCTGCAGCAGAATGCGTAAATAAAAACGGCGATTACAGTGCAAGCGAAACTATTTTCAATATGATAAACGGCATGCTTGGGCTTATGTATTTATCAGGGCATATTGAGCTTGCCGATGAGGAAAATACAAAGCTCATAAAGGAATCCATATCCGTTTATAAGGAAAACAGAGCTTTTGTTGCTTCGGCATATCCCATTTATCCAAGCGGAAGAATAAGAATTGACAAGAACGGTTTTTATTCATACGGACTGACAAATAATGACGGAAGCAAAATTCTCCTTGCAGTATGGCGCATCAATTCATCAGAGAATGTCCAGGTGTTTGATTTATCAAAATATGTGGGCGATAACGCCTCCGTAAAGGTTGTGTACCCACAAAGCGTTGATACGGAATTTTCATACTCTAACAAAAAATTGGCAGTTAAGCTTGATGATGTTTACAGTGCAAGACTGTTTGAAATAACAAACAACTAAAGCACAGAAAAACAAGGCAAGAACGAGGTAATAACCTTGTTTTTGCCTTGTTTTGGATTTTACACTTTTTATCGGTAAATCCGTTTTCAATGCTTTTTTATGCCCTTTCTGTAATCGGTGGGTGTTGTGCCCACAAATTCTTTAAATACACGGTTAAATGTATTGATTGAGGAAAATCCGCTTGAAAATGCCGCCTCGCAAATACTTACGGCTTCATTATTCAGTAGCTGCTTTGCGTGGTTTATACGATATATTGACCGAAATTTTGCAAAATTCATTCCCGTTAATGTGTGAATGTTTGAAGAAAGGTATTTTTCATTATACCCAAACTTTTTTGCTATATATTTAAGCGTTATGTTCTCCGAATAATGGTTTTGTACATATGAAATTATCTTCTGATACAACAGGCTGTCCATAGGCTGCTTATGGGAAAAGCATGAATTTTTAAGTATTTCATCGCATATTAAATATAATTTTCCGCTGATTAAAAGATAATCGTTCGGGTCTGACAAATCGAGATTTTCAATCAGGTACGGCATTGTTGAAAAATCCACAGGGGTGCACTCTATAAATTTATTCCTTAGCCTGTCAAAAAACAGGGGAATAAAGTCATTTGAAAAAACGGCACATACGGTAACGGCATTTCTGCAGTTCAACTGATGTACATAGTTGGGAGGAATAAATATAAGGTGCTTTTCGGGGATAACCATTTTGTTGTTTTGGACAATGATTTCCGCATTTCCCTTATCCACATACAATATTTCACTGTATTCATGCAAATGGGCGTTGACTAAAAAATCAGAAGTATGCCTTTTGCAGCGGAATTCGTAGGTACCGCCGAAATTTTCGCTATGGTATTCCAAAAGAAGCCCTCCTCCTAACTTTTTGACCATATTTTATCATGAAATAGCTATAAAGTCAACGAAAAAAGCACTATACTTATCTTATAAGATATGGTAATTTAAAGTTTTATTGAGGGTATAGGCACATATGAAAAAATCAACTGAAAATATAATTGAAATAAAATCGGCTGACTATCGGGCGTGTATAAATCTTTCACGGGGTGCAAACTGTATAGAGCTTAAATATAGCAGATACGGTGCAGATATACTGCGAACGCCCGATTATTCAAAAGAGCTTGATAATCCGTTTTTGTACGGAATGCCAATGCTTTATCCCGCAAACAGAATATATGAAGGTAAATTCACCTTTGAAGGCAGGGAATATAAATTCCCCGTAAATGAAAAAAACACAAACTGCCACCTGCACGGGTCCTTACATAATGCACCATTTACCCTTTTGAAGCAGGGGGAGGGCTTTGTGTCATGCATGTATGAGTCAGGTGAAGAACCCTGGGCTTTCCCCCATAAATTCAGGGTGGTTGTGACATATTCTCTGTCAGAGGGCGGCCTTCTGCAGGAAATAGAAATAATAAATCAGTCAGAAAAAAACATGCCTAACCTTTTGGGGTTTCACACTACCTTCAACCTTCCCTTTTTAAAAAATTCATCTGTGGAGAATGTGCGTGTGCTTGCACAGGTTGGTGAAGAAATAGAAAGAAGTATGGACAATTATCTTCCCACGGGAAGAATATTGGCTGAGGATGAAACCACAAGGCAATTAAAAGAAGGCGTGTTTAATCCCGGTGCAGGCAGTCTTAGCAGGCATTACAGGGGCGGAGGAGCCATTGAACTGATTGATACGCAAAAAAAGATAAAAGTAGTATATAAATGTGATGAAAAATTTAAATTTCGTCTTTTTTATAAAGAAGCTTTCGGTGATTATGTTTGCCTTGAGCCTATGACTTGTATGGCAAATTGTCCAAAAGCACCCTTTGACGGAGCTTTTGCGGGATTTGACTTTATTTTGCCGCAAAGCTCAAAAAAATATATATCAAAAATATATGTGGAGGAGATGTAGATATGAAAATAACCTGGCTGGGGCAGGCAGGGCTGCTTTTTGAAACAAATAACATTAAAGTTATTGTTGACCCCTATCTTTCCGACAGTGTGGAAAAGATTCAGCCCCATAACAAAAGGAGAGTTCCCGTTAACACTGATTTTCTTGGGATAAAGCCTGACATTATTGTGCTTACCCACAATCATCTTGACCATACAGACCCGGAAACACTTTCCCACTTCCTGGATGATAATTCGGAGGTTTGCGTTCTTGCGTCGTATAACGCATGGCAAACAGTCAGAAAATTCGGCGGGTTAAAAAACAATTATGTAATGTTTAACAGAGGCACCCTTTGGACTCAGTGCAATATTGAATTTGAAGCGGTTTATGCGGAGCATTCTGACGATTCCGCCATCGGCGTTATTATGACGGCTGAGGGAAAGAAGTATTATATAACGGGTGATACCCTGTACAATAAAGAAATTTTCAAGGATTTGCCTGAAAACATTGATTATGTATTCCTTCCCGTAAACGGAAGGGGAAATAACATGAATATGACCGAAGCAAAAGCTTTTTGCGAAAAAATCGGTGCAAAGGCAATTCCCCTTCACTGCGGATTGTTTGATGATTTAGATATGAATAATCTTGAATATACAAATAAAGTTGTGCCGAATTTTTATGAGGAAATTAAATTGTAAAGGAGAATATTTATGAAAATCACAAGACTTGAAGTAATCAAGGTAAAGCCCAGATGGATGTTTCTTAAAATGCACACCGATACTGACATTTACGGGCTGGGAGAGCCTGTGCTTGAGGGGCACTGCACCTCGGTTGAGGCAGTTATCAGAGAATTTGAGGATTACCTTATAGGCAAGGACCCAATGCAGATAGAGCATCACATTCAGGCTCTTTACAGAGGCGGATTTTACAGAGGCGGCCCCTTAATGCTTTCCGCAATCAGCGGTATAGAGCAGGCAATGTGGGATATAAAGGGCAAGTTCTATAATTGCCCCGTATACGAAATGCTTGGGGGAAAGTGCAGAGATAAAATAAGAATGTACACCCATATAAAGAGAACGGCAGTTGTAGGTGAATTTTCCATAGATGAAATGCTTGCCATTACAGACGAAAGGCTGAAAGAGGGATATACGGCTCTTAAATACTCAATCATTCCACCCATAAAGGCAATTGAAAATCCTGCAAATATTGAAAAGCATATTGAACGCTTTGCCAAGGTTCGTGAAAGAATAGGAAACAATGTAGATTTGGCAATAGACTTTCACGGCAGAGTTTCTCCGGCAGCCGCCAATGTACTTATTGAAAAGCTTAAGCCCTATAGCCCCATGTTTGTTGAAGAGCCGTGTCTGCCGGAGAATGTTGACTGCATGGTAAATATTTCACATAAAACAACAGTTCCCATTGCGGCAGGGGAAAGGCTTTTCGGAAAATGGCAGTACAGAGAGCTTATTGAAAAGCAGGCAGTAAGCGTTATTCAGCCGGACATTTGCCATGTAGGAGGCATTTATGAGGGAAGAAAGCTTGCGGCAATGATGGAGATGTACTACGGCAGTGTTGCACCTCACAATCCTCTCGGCCCAATTTCCTTGGCATCTTGTATTCAGCTTGATGCGTGCATACCCAATTTCCTTGTTCAGGAACACCCCGGAAACCCCGATAAATCAGATCTTGGTGTTGGTTACATTAAAGAGCCATTTGTTATTAAGAACGGATATATTGATGTACCCACAAAGCCGGGTCTTGGTGTGGAGCTTGATGAAGAGGCTCTGAAGGATAAGCTTTATGACGGTAAGTGGACAACCCCGAGGCAGTATTATGAAGACGGCAGTAATGCAGATTGGTAAGGTGAATTATGAGTAAATCGGTTTTTGTAACAGGCGGATGCTACGGCACAGGTTTTGCCGTTGCCGAAAGATTCGCAAAAGAAGGCTATAATGTTTTTGTAAGCGGACGGGATAAGGAAAAAGCAGAGGGAGCGGCAAAGGCAATATCTGAAAAATACGGAGTTTATGCAAAGGGCTATCAGACAACAACCTTCGAGCAGAATGAAGTATGCGAAATTTTTGCCGACATAGAAAAAAACGGCTGCAGAGTTGATTGCCTCGTTTTAAATGCGGCAAATTTAGGTATAGGACAGGAGAGTCTGAGTGTGGATATTGAGGATTTCATGAGCGTTTACAAAATAAACATAGCATGGAATTTCATGATGTCAAGAGAAGCGGCAAAGCAAATGAAAGATATGCACAAGGGTTCAATTGTATTTATAACATCAAATTCCGCTTTAAGAGTAACGGAGAATCGTTGTGCCTATTGCTCTTCAAAAAGTGCAATTCTTGCAATGTCAAAATCCTTTGCGGTTGACTTTGGTAAATACGGCATTCGTTCAAACTGCGTTTTGCCGGGCATGATAAAAACGGAGCGTTGGGAAAACAATGTAAATAACTGCAAATACTATCTTGCAAATTATACCCCAATTGAGGATATTGCCGATTTTGAAGATATTGCAAACGCCGTATGGTATTTTGGTAGTGATGCATCAAAAAATACAACAGGTGCAGAATTGGTTGTTGACGGCGGAATGCTTGCACAGCTTACACCTAATATAGAAAGGGAATTGTGGAAATGAAGGAAATAATAAATAAATTCAAAGAAAAATTAAACGGTGAAGGCGTTATAGGTGTTTTTTCAAAAACCTGTGATCCGGGCTTTATTGAAGCAATGGGCTATGGTGGAGCTGACTATGTAATAATTGACTTGGAGCATGGCCCCAACAGTGTGCAGACTGTGCAAAATCTCATTCGCGGTGCACAGGTTGCGGGAATTATGCCCATAGTACGAGTAAAGGAAAGCTGTGCCTCTGTTATGGGTGAGGTGCTTGACATAGGCGCAGGGGGAATACAGGTGCCCCAGATTACAACCCGTGCCGAGGCTGAAGCAGTAATGAAGCGCACCAAGTTTGCTCCCATGGGCGAAAGAGGAGTATGCCGCTTTGTAAGAGCCGCAAAATATTCATCAAAGGATAGGTTTGAATATTTTAAGGAAGAGAATGAAAAGGTTACAATTTTGCAGATAGAGGGTCAGGAAGGTATTGACAATATAGATGATATACTTACCGTAAAGGGAATAGATGTACTATTTATAGGACCGTATGATTTGTCGCAGTCACTGGGCGTTCCCGGAGATATTAACAACCCCGTTGTGGAAGAAAAAATGCTTGAAATAATTGAAAAGTGCAAGGAAAAGAATATTACCGTAGGCACATTTGTTGATACTCCCGAAAACGCAATTAAGTGGAAAAAGCTGGGCGTAAAGTATATTTCATATTCCGTTGATATGGGTATTTTCCATGATGCAATAAAGAGTATTGTAACAACCGTATCCGGGAAAAACTAA
Source organism: Clostridia bacterium (assembly GCA_036307325.1). Lineage (GTDB taxonomy): Bacteria > Bacillota > Clostridia > UMGS1883 > UMGS1883 > UMGS1883. Next base: position 4,591 of record JAXJXW010000144.1, on the reverse strand, counting down.
GTCAAATTTTGTCTTATACATAGTAAAAAGCTCGCAAACACTTCGTGTATTTGCGAGCTTTTAAGGTGATGTTAAAATAGTCCGGACCGCAAGAAAATAAGATAATGAGTGCAATCACATCAAAATAGTATTAAAATTGAATGTGAAATGTAGGAACAGAAATAAATTTAATCTAAAATATTTTCAATGCCTCTCATCTTAAGATATTCCGCATCGTTTACCTTTTCAGGAAGAATAATTGCCGGGTAAATTCCCTGCCTTACACAGTCTGCATAACGCTTTCCGTTCTCCCAAGTCACATCTGAGGGATTGTCAAGATTTTTATCATTTTTCCACACTATTGCACTAGTTCTCTTTTGGGGTTTTACAGGGTTTTCGTTATATTTTTTAATCATGTTGGCAAACATTTTTCCCGACTCGGTAATTTTATTATCATTATCAAATAACCCAAGCTCATATTCTTTTCGGCTGAAAACGGTATATTCTTTGGAAATATTATTGGAACACCACCATGTGATACCCCAAAGATTATTCTGCGTATACATAGCCTCAATTGATTTTCTCATAAAATCAAAGACTTCCTCATCGAGCTTAACGGAAACTGTGCCAAACTCCTGTACCCAATATTTGCGGTTGACAGGGTCCTTGGCATACGCCTGTGCAATTTCCTGCATAAAAGGTGCAAGATGAATGCTCTCCACCGCACTTCTGCCGAACCTCTCCAAGGCACCGGAGAACAATGCATAACAATGCAGCGGGGTAATTGCACCGCTATTTGCAAGAGCTTCTCTGGAAAAATACTTATTTGTAAACCATGGCTGATGGTCATCACCATTGTTATGTAGCTTATTGGGAACTAATTTTTCACACAGCTCTAACATGTCCGTGCTCCATTTGTCCGCCTCGCTGACTGTAAGAGATGCATCGTTTCGGGCGATGCAGGAAAGCTCATTACCTAAATCAAAACCTAAAAACTTAGGACTGTCACCTATAGTCTTGGCAAGCTCTTCAAGAAAAAACCTTTCGCCTTTAATAATTTCTTCATCGGCTAAGAGACCGTTCATCCCCTTAGTCCAGCTGGGAATTAAATATAAACCACTCATCCAACCAGTAAACACGGAAAGGAAAAAATCCATGTTAACTTTTTCACAAACCTTACGAAAAGACTCAAGATTTCTGAAAGTCTGCTTGTTTATCACATATTTATCCAGTTGGAAATAGGGCCAAATCACATGTGCTCTGATGTGATCAATGCCAATCTCTTTACATGCAAGAAGGTCCTCTTCAACTGATTTTTCATCCCAATTTATCCAACTGTGTAACCAGTTTTTAGAGGGAATATAATTTGCTCCGAAACGAATTTTATCCATATCGCACCTACCATTTTCCTAAAAAATCAAAGTATTTTAAATGCTGTTTTACATTATATGTATTTTTCCTGTAAATGTCAAGCGAAAATGTACATTGTACATTTTCATTTTAACATTTATACATTATATGTATTTTTCCATTGAAAAGCTTGAAATACGGATATGCTTGCGGTCAACTGTATATGACATGCAAAGCTTCTCCCCGGTATTGTCATACTGAATGAAGGGATAAAAACAACTTCCTTTCATATCGGCTTGCAACAGAATCGTACTGTTTTCAATATTATTTGTGTCAATTTTAAGTATACCGATATGATTTCTGTCTGTGGGGGCGTGGAATAAATACAATTCATCTCTGAACAAAATAAAATCAGAACGGGATTGACTGTCTCCTACCAATACAGGCTTCTCCCAAGCTTTTTTCAGTAAGTCATAACAGGTTAAAATTGCGTAATCAGACCCCCACTCATTTCGGTTATCACCGGGAAGCGGGTTTCCGTTCTCGTCATGGCTTGCCTGCCACTGTCTTACAAAATAGTACACCTTGTCATTTAAAACATAAACTGCGTTTTCCCAAAGGGTGTCGTTTTGAAATGCGCCTTCGCCTTCATCGGGTTGAGCTACATATTCCCATGTAATCAAGTCGGTGCTTTTAATTATGCAGTTAAAATTACCGCTGTATGCCCCGGTATAGTAATATGTAAGCCCGTTTTCTGTGCGGGTTGTCAATTTTTGCATAATGCCAATGTCTGAACGCATTGCTTTATAGCCCATACCGTTACATGCAAGAGCATTTTTTATGCCGGAGGTGCTGAAATCGTTTACCGTATCACACACCTTAAAGCGATTGACTTTAACATCGCCTAATTGTTCTGTTTTAATGTTAAAAATACGGTATAAACGGTAATATTGGTCATCTATAAGAGCTGTCCACAAAATGTATATAATGTCAGGCTCATCATTTTTTTGCATGAGAATCGTGTCGTAAACCTGTAAGACCTTATGACTTCCCAAATCGTCACCAACGGACATTATATCAATTATGGTTTTGTTTTCCATGTCATTTATTGGGGCATATGCAAGGCGCGCCGTTTGAAAGTTCGGATTTTCTTTGTCGGAGGAGGTGTTTGCATAATAGGACACATAAATTTTGTCTTCGGCAAAACAAAATGTCGATACATGACACATCTTGTCCTCCTTTTTTTCAAAATCGCCCAGAATAGACCCGTTAATTTCGTCTGCAAACAATCTTGCTTTTTCACTGTTATCAACAATCGTTTCTATAACAGTATGTTTTGTTTTGTCAATCCTTACACACGGATATACTATATGCTCATCATTGGTAGTAATATCGTGTTTAAAAATATCGTTTTTATTGATTTGCATTGTTTTTATCACCCTTTCCGGATTTATTTTTGTATAATAAAAAATTTAGTGCGGTTATCAGTATGGAAATCAAGGATATGCTTTCATTGAACACGCCTACCCAGGATTCAACAAATATATCATATATCAAAAAAGAACAAGAAACAGGAAAAGATATAATTTTTGTCAGCATGGGATTTTTCAGCCACAAGGAAATCGTAACAAAAACCGAGGTAATTATGGGAAGAAGATTTATGTATGATTTCATGGTGATTATTCCCAAAGACAGATTAACCAAAATAAATAAGCACGGCCATATAATCTTATCCGCCCAATTCTTTTCCTTTCGGTTGACGAAAACCAATTCTCTGAATATTCCTACAAAATTGGGTATAGCCCCACCGATTGCGCCAAGGCATAAATAATGAACGCTCCAACAAATATCTGCGCCCAATTTGCATATAATCAGTTTTTTTCGGTCCTTTTGCTGATATATGCTAAACAGAAAAATCATTGCGCCTATGCCGAAAATCCAAGCTATAGTTTTTATTGTCATCACCGTCACAACCTTCTTGCAAAGCAAGCTTTACTATGTTATAATTGTATTATATTACACATTGTATTCAATTCAATAACATATATTGGCTTTTTCTAACACTATCTTGCATTTTCAAGAGGGAGACGCAATATGAAAAATTACCGTTATGAAGACTATTCTCAAATAAAAAAGCATATTCCCTGCGTTGTAAACCATGACATTATAAGAACACAAAATAAATTTAGCGATACGGCAAATTGGCATCATAATATTGAAATACAACTATGCTGCGAAGGGTCGGGCTTCGTAATATTAGACGGCGTCAGAACAGAAATAGGCGTGGGTGATATTGTTGTGATAAATTGCAATACCATTCATTTTACAGGTACTGACGACTATATAAAATATCATTGTTTAATAATAGATAATGACTTTTGCGTCAATTCGGGCATTGATTGTTCTGAAATTCAATTTGAAAACATTTTTAAAAATCCCATAATTGAGAACAGTATCATTGAAACGGTTGAGGCATACAAAAATACGGGCGATATATGCTATAAGGCAAAGCTGCAGTACATTATTCTGAAAATATTGATTGAAGTCAGATTATATCATACAAAAAGCATTTGTGTGTCAAAGTATGATATTCAATATTTTAAAGAAGTAAAAGATACAATACTTTATATCCAAAATAACTTTGATAAGAGAATTACCTTGGAAGAGCTATCGAAAAAAATATATGTTGACAAGTATACTTTATCAAAAAAATTTAAAGTGATTACCGGAATAACAATTGTAAATTACATAAATAATTATCGTTGTAAAATGGCATTGCTAATGATACAAAACGGAGAGCAAATCAATAATGCCGCAAGGCTTTGCGGATTTAATAATATTTCCTTTTTCACAAAGACATTTAAAAAGCACACAGGAAGGTTGCCCTCGTTTTATAAAAATAAGGGTTCTCTGTAATGCATGTTGAGATTCCAAAATATCTGTGCTACTATGAACCCCTAGCGGAATCAGCTATTTTGTTGTATAATATCTGCAAGGCAAAATACAAATTTAAGGAGGAGAAAAGAAATGCTTATAGATTTTAATAAAACAGATGAAATCACTTGTCCGGGAATGAATGGCGGGACCGGAATGATGACAGATGATAAAGGCAAAGAGATTATAGATAACAGGAGAGAGTATGATTAAAATATTATTTGTCTGCCACGGCAGGATTTACCGGGCATGATGAAAAGTCTCAAATTGTCTTATAAGTCCCGAAAATAAGCGTTTTTTGTGTTTCGCTCTCAATTTTACCAAAGAT
>JAXJXW010000143.1:0-3372 GCA_036307325.1 Clostridia bacterium | reverse complement strand
AGCATTCCAAACGGAATTTTAATTAACAGTCATATTATAAATTACTCCCGTGAAAGTAATCGCCGTGTGGACATTGTTTTTCCCATATCTTACGAGGCCGATGTAAAAAAAGCCAAGCAGCTTGCAGAGGATGTAATAAAAAACCATCCTTTTTCCCTGAGGGAGCCTGAGGAGCCTTTTGTCCGTGTACACAGCTATGGGGAAAGTGCCGTAAATCTTTTGACAAGGGTTTGGTGCAAAACGGAAAATTACTGGAGCTTGTATTTCGATTTAGTTGAAAACATCCGCGAAATATTTGAAGAAAACGGAATTTCCGTTCCATATAATCAGCTTGATGTCCACATTAAAGAAAAAGCATAGCAAATTTCCGAATTCAGCTTTAAGGGGAGATGATAAAGAATGGGGAAAAAAGGCGGAAGTTTATCCACCGTTATTGATAAAACACAGTCAAATCCGACTTGTGTGCTTAAAATCGAACAGGCAAGCTTGAATCTTCTTAATACCGCACAGGAAACAACCGAAGAAATGAATGAATATTATCTCAAAATGCTGGAGGATAATTATTCAGAGGAGGATGCAGTCGCAAGGGTAGATTCTTTAAGCCGTGCGGCGGCAAACATAACAAGAGTTTTGGTTAACACGGTTTCCTTAAGTGATGAATTATGGGCACGGCAAATTGACATAAAAAAACAAAAGAAAAAAAGAAGGCTTATATCTACTGCTCCGTCAAATGCCGCTATTGATTTAAGCGAAAACAAATCCGAGCATTTTGCAAAAGGCATGAATCTGTATAAAATTCTGCTGGTTTGCTTTGTGGGAAGCTTTGCAGGTGTTGTTGTTGAGCTTTTGTGGTGTTTTTTATCAAACGGATATTTTGAAAGCCGTTCAGGTCTTGTTTACGGGCCGTTTAATCTGCTTTACGGTGCAGGTGCCACAGTTCTGTCACTGTGCCTGTACAAGTTCAGAAACAAAGGAAGCTGGATTTCTTTTCTCGGAGGTATGCTCATAGGAAGCGTGGTAGAATATGTATGCTCTTGGGGGCAGGAGCTTCTGTTTGGCTTCCGCTCCTGGGATTACAGTCAAATGCCCTTTAACCTTAACGGAAGAATATGCCTTCTCTATTCGGTATTCTGGGGAATACTGGGTGTTCTTTGGATAAAAAATATATATCCCAGAATGGCAAAAGCAATACTTAAAATACCCGGCCGTATGGGAAAGATTATTACCTGGGTGCTGGTAGTGTTCTTTGTTTTTAACGCAATAGTATCCTCCGTTGCCATGTTCAGATGGTCACAAAGAGCAAGGGGGATTAAACCCTCCTGCCCCTTTTGGGAGTTTGTTGATGAAAGATTCCCCAATGAAAGAATGGAAAGAGTGTATGCAAATATGGAGTTTTCAAAAACAAATTCATATGTGAAAAATCAAAAATAAATGTAGAATGCAGAGAAAACGGCAGTTGTATATTTTCTGTAATACTTGAAGAACAATAAAAAATTCAGGAGTCTTATTATGAATGAAGTAAAAAACCCTAAAAAACCGTTTATTTATTACTACGGAATTGTGTTGTTGGTTATCGTACTCGTTAACCTGCTGGTAATGCCGAAAATAGCTGAAAGGCAAATTAAAGAGGTGGATTACGGCACCTTTATGACAATGACTGAGGAGCAAAACATCGGCCGTGTGCAGATAGAGCAAAATCAAATTCTCTTCAGCGACAAGGAAGGAACCACTGTTTATAAAACAGGGCCCATGGCTGACCCCGGTCTTGTGGAGCGTTTGAAGGCATCGGGTGCTGTCTTTTCATCACCTATCATAGAGGAAACCTCACCTATTTTATCTATTCTGTTGTCGTGGATTTTGCCCATGATAATTTTCATTCTTGTGGGTCAATATTTTTCTAAGAAAATGATGAACAAGGTCGGCGGCCCTAACTCCATGATGTTCAACATGGGAAAATCCAACGCAAAGGTGTATGTTAAATCCTCTAACGGCATTAAATTCTCCGATGTTGCAGGCGAGGATGAAGCAAAGGAAAACCTGGCAGAAATCGTTGATTATCTGCATAACCCCCAAAAATACTTGGAAATAGGTGCGTCAATGCCAAAGGGCATACTCCTTGTAGGCCCTCCCGGAACGGGTAAAACCCTTCTTGCCAAGGCAGTTGCAGGTGAAGCAAATGTGCCGTTTTTCTCCATGTCAGGTTCAGAGTTTGTGGAAATGTTTGTGGGTATGGGCGCCTCCAAGGTGCGTGACCTTTTCAAACAGGCAAAGGAAAAAGCTCCCTGTATAGTATTCATTGATGAAATTGATGCAATCGGCGGCAAGCGTGACGGAAAAATCGGCGGCAATGACGAAAGAGAACAAACGCTGAATCAGCTTCTTACGGAAATGGACGGCTTCGAGGGAAATACAGGCGTTATTATTCTTGCGGCAACTAACCGCCCTGAAACACTTGACCCTGCACTTACCCGCCCCGGTCGATTTGACCGCCGTGTTCCCGTGGAGCTTCCTGACCTTAAGGGCAGGGAAGAAATATTAAAGGTTCACGCAAAGAAAATTAAAGTGTCCCCCAATGTGGATTTTGCACAAATTGCACGAATGGCTTCCGGTGCCTCCGGCGCAGAGCTTGCAAATATCGTAAATGAAGCCGCACTTCGTGCAGTGCGTGCCGGAAGAAAGGAAGCCACACAGGGAGATTTGGAAGAAAGCATAGAAGTTGTTATTGCAGGGTATCAAAAGAAAAACGCAATTTTGACAGATAAAGAGAAAATGATAGTTGCATACCACGAAATAGGTCATGCTCTCGTTGCGGCAAAGCAAACAAATTCCGCCCCTGTTCAGAAGATTACCATTGTTCCCCGTACATCAGGTGCTCTCGGTTACACCATGCAGGTTGATGAGGGAAATCATTATCTGATGAGCAAGGAAGAAATCGAAAATAAAATTGCCACCTATACAGGCGGCCGTGCAGCTGAGGAAATTGCCGTTGGTTCAATTTCTACAGGCGCATCTAATGATATTGAGCAGGCAACCAAGCTTGCCCGTGCAATGATAACCCGTTACGGAATGAGTGATGATTTTGATATGGTTGCTCTTGAAACCGTGACAAATCAATATTTAGGCGGAGATTCCTCTCTTGCGTGCTCTGCCGAAACGGCTTCGGAAATTGACCGCCAAGTTGTTGCGCTTGTAAAAAAGCAGCATGAGAAAGCAAAGGAAATCATTACGGAAAACAAAAGAAAGCTTGATGAGCTTGCAAAGTATCTCTATGAAAACGAAACAATTACAGGTGATGAGTTTATGGATATTTTAAACGACGGCGCGGAAAATGTTGTGTAAATAGTATAAAAACGAACCTCCTGGGTGAAAATT
>JAXJXW010000142.1:0-8368 GCA_036307325.1 Clostridia bacterium | reverse complement strand
TCTCTTCCGTATTTATCAACTTCCGCTTTGTTCTTTTCACCGTGAGTCAGGCAACCTGCGCCGCCGATACATCCGCCAACGCACGCCATACCCTCGATAAAGTTTGCGTCAAGTACATTTTTGTTCTTCTTAAGAAGAGCCGTGCGGCACTCCTCAATACCGTCACAGGAGCAAGCCTTAAGCTCAAAGTCGTCAAGACCTTGCTCCTTCAGGCCTTCTGCAACGGCATCGGAAAGTCCTCCGCAGCGTGCAAATATTCTTCCAAAGTAGGAAGCGTTATCAAGCACACCTTCCTCAAGGGTTGTAATGTCCATATCACGGCTGTCAAACAGAGCCTGAAGCTCCTCAAAGGTCATTGCAACATCTACATACGGCTTAACGGCTTCCTGCTTAATTTCCATCTTCTTTGCGGTACAAGGCCCTATAAACACAATCTTTGCATTGGGCGTTGTGTCCTTAATATACTTTGAAATAGCCGCCATAGGTGAAAGATTATGGGATATATGCTCAGCAATATCGGGAAAATTCTTCTTCACATAATCAACAAACGCAGGGCAGCATGAACTGGTGAGGAACTTTTTCTCATATAGTTCCCTGCTTTCAGCCTGTGCCACCATATCTGCACCAAGAGCAGCCTCAATAACAGTATGGAAACCAAGCTCCTTTAACCCTGTTATAACCTGGCCGAGCTTTGCGTATCTGAACTGACTTGAAATTGTTGGCGCAACAACGGCGTAAAGCTTTATATCTTCACCGCTTTTTGCCTTTTTGATAAGGTCAATGGCGTCAAGAATGAATGATTTGTCTGTTATAGCACCGAAGGGGCACTGGTATACGCACGCTCCGCATGATATACACTTATCATTATCAATAGTTGCGGCTTTATGCTCGTTCATGGAAATAGCCTTGATTTTGCAGGCGTTCTGACAAGGACGCTTTCTGCTTACAATTGCAGTGTACGGGCAAACACGGGCGCATGCGCCGCATTCAACGCACTTGGATTTATCAATATGTGCCACATGATTGTTATCAAATGTAATTGCGCCGCGCTTACAAACATCTTCGCACCTGTGTGCAAGACATCCTCTGCATGCATTGGTAACTTCATAACCGCCAACGGGGCATTCGTCACAGGCAATGTCAATTACTTCAATAACATTGGGATTATTGCTGTCACCGCCCATTGCAATTTTAACACGCTCTGTAAGAATTGCTCTTTCCTTATATACACAGCAGCGCATGGTGGGTGTATTTCCCGGAACAATATTTTTGGGAATATCCAAGAGATTTTCCGTTAAAGTACCGTTCCACGCTTCACGGGCAACTTCTCTCAACACCTTATATTTCAAATGCTGAACTTTTGTATCAAATTTCCTCATAAATCCACCTCTTAAAAATAACTTACCTTAATTCTCTTTCCCATTGCCTTAAGGCACGCCGAAAGCTCTTCAACTAAATTCATTTTAATGTTGAAATTTATGGGAAGGTCAGGGTTTTGATGTGCAGGGTTAATCGCTCTTCCCACAAAGAAGTTTATATCGGTCGCCTCTTCAAAAAGAAGGCGGCAAATAAGCGATGCTCCGTCACGCTTAAAGCTCCATTGGACATATGTTTCATTATCCTTAAGGTAATCTTTAGCGTATGTCAAAACCTTGTTTACAGTTATAACGCCTTCCGTAACAAGGTCAACTCCCTCTATTTCAGCAATCGGCGGAACATCGGGGCTTACAAATTCAAGGCTGGGCTTCACAGGCTTATTTAAAAATTTTGCCGCAATAGAAGATGTTGTACCTCCGCAAACAATGTGCTTGCCCTCCTTTGAGAAGAAAAGTGCCATCATGCGGTTGCAGTCATCCTTATTTGAGGGAGGCCCGAACAAAATGTTCATAGGCTCTCTCTTTCGTATTTTGACTACGCATGCGGTAGTATCATCTCCCGGTTCTCCGCCGTAAAGCTTGAAGCATTCATCAACAAGCATGGTGGAAAGAGTTTTTGCGGTATATCCCGCAACCGACATTGTTTCAATAAAATCAATAATATCTTCTCTTTTCCAGCCAAAATTGAATGCCAGTCCGATTCCGGCATGGGGGCACCCGTCACTCATGGAAACAAATATGTCACCCTCCATGAGCCTGATGCAAGATTTTAAAATTTTCTTGCCCCCGATGTTCATTTCTGTTTTTTCATATTCGTAATTTTTGCCGTCACGAAGCATTATCACCTGGGGATTATCGTACTGAATAAGCTCCGCAGTTTCATTATCTATAAGATGTATTATAGTAAATGTTGAATATGCCACTCCCCGCACTGAGCAAATCGGAAGCGTTGCGGCAATAGTGTTTACACAATCCTCCAGGGAAAGCCCCTCTGCCATCATTGTTGATATAATCTTTGATGTAAGGGTTGAAAGTATACTTGCCTTAACTCCGCTGCCAAGTCCGTCTGCAAGGACTATTACAGTTGAATTTTCCCCTTGCTCAACTACATCAACATGGTCTCCGCAAAGCTGCTCTCCACAATGATTTATGCTTTTGTAACCAATATCGCAGCACAAATTATTCATCTGAAATCGACTCCTTCAGTTTCGTCAGCGCAATTTTTGTTTCAGCAGCAGTTTCACCGAGAAGTGACGCTATTTCCTGAACAATACGCATCTGCTTATCAACTACCTTGTCTGCAATTTCCACCGTTTGTCTGCTTATGTTTTCCTTTTTGTCACGCTCTGCCTCTTCATCTGTTACATCACGCATTATACATAAAAGCAGCTTGAATTCACGGTCGTAAATGATGGTTTGTTCAACATATTTATTGTATTCTGCAAGATACACTCTTCTGTCATGGATGCTTCTGCCTGTGGCTAAAACATCAAAAAACGGCTTTACATCCATAATTCTTACAGCTTGATCCCCTAAAATATCACTTGCGTTTCTGATGTTCATGATTTTCAGCGCCGATGAGTTTATCTGCTGAACCTCAAGGCTTTCATTAAGGACAATAATGCCATTGGGCGTATTTTTAACTATAGTATCTGAGAAGCTTTCCGCTTTATCCTTCAGATATGGCAGACACATTGAAACCTCGGCTTTTCCCTGATAAATTGCTATTGCCTTTTCCCAGCAGGTGTTATATCCGCAGGAACCGCAGTTGAGCCTGTCTGAGAGCTTTTCCTTGCCCATCTGACGCAAAATTGTATTGATTTCCTCTTCTGTGGGATCGGTGAGCTTCTTATCAATAAACTCAAAATTCTTTCTGATATGCATGGAATCGGGCATATCAACATCAAAATCCTTCTTTCCTGCATATGAGGAAATTTTCTGATAATCTTTAACGGGCATTCTGTGATATTTCTCCATTACAGGGCCGCCTATGCAGCTTCCTGCACATGCAGACATTTCAATAAAGCACTTATGAACATTGCCTGCCTCAATATCATGGAGCGCCGCTATACAGTTATCAACGCCGTCAATAGCCATGTAAGTATATTTATCCTCTTTCTTATCCATTGTTTTGAGGATACCGCCCGTTGTGGGGAAAAATCTCGCACGGCTTTTTTCATTTGAATCAATTTCTTTTTTAAGCTCAATATTTTCTTCTTTAAGCCATTTGGTAAGCTCTTCAAAGGTTAAAACTGCGTCAGTTATATCACCGTAATGCTCTGCCTCATCCTTCTTGGCAACACAGGGGCCGATAAACACGCACTTCGCCCCGTCAATTCTTTTCTTTATGTCAAGGCAATGGGCCTGCATTGGTGAAAGCACATTGGCAAGATAGCCCAGCAAATGGGGAAAATATTTCTGAATAAGTAAATTTATGCTATGGCAGCAGGAGGATATAATAATATCTCTTTGCTCCTCGTCAATCATTCTTTCGTATTCTTTTTTTACGATGGTTGCGCCTATTGCCGTTTCCTCAACATCATAGAAGCCAAGCTTTTTCAACGCCTCACGCATTGACTCAATTCCGACACCCTCGTAATTTGCGGCAAAGGAAGGCGCAAGGGAAACCACAACCTTGTCACCGCTTGCAAGCAAAACTTTAACCTTTTCCGTTTCATCCACAATTTCTTTCGCATTCTGGGGGCATACTACAAAGCACTGACCGCAGAGTATGCACTCGTTTCCGATTATATGCGCCTGATTCCCGGAAAATCTGATAGACTTTACAGGACAGTGGCGAATGCATTTATAGCAATTCTTGCAATTTGATTTTTTAAGCGTTAGGCAGTTTGACATTTGCACTAATTCCTTTCACTATTTAATCTATCAAGCACCTTTTCCTTGAAAAATTCGTTGAAATTCTCAGGTGTTATTCCCGTATGAACCTCATCATCAACAGTAACTGTAACCCCAACACGGTTACACTTGCCGACACAAAAGCTGCCGGCAAGTGTAATTTCATCTTCCAGGTTATGTTTACGCAGGCTTTCCTGAAGGCACTCTACGATTTTTTCCGTTCCTTTAAGGTGGCAGCTACTTCCTACACAAACCTGTATAAGCATTATTTATTCACCCTTTTTAAAATTTCGCTTTCAAAGAACTCATCAACTGTTTCGGGAGTTACTGAACAAAGCTTATCATCAACAGTTACGCAAACGCCCTTCTGGCAGTTTCCCATACAAAATGTTCCGCCAAGCTCCACTGCTTCTTTAAGGTCATTTTGCGCTATTAAATACTGAAGCTGTTCAACAACCTGTCTTGATCCTTTTATGTGGCAGCTGCTTCCAATACATACGGTTACCTTCATGTGATGGTCCTCCTTATTCATAATCTACTACATCTACCCATGAAAGAAGGAATTCTCTTTCCTTCTCGTTACCCTTCACAGACTGTGAAGCGGCTACAATGGGCATCCATTTTTCAATATACTGTCTTGCAGTATTGCTCTTTTCGCAGAAAAGCTTAAGATATTCCTTTGCCCCGTCTATATCGCCTTCAAGCCAGAAAAGCAGATATGTTCTTGCAACATCGGCAGAAGCGTTACCCTGGGTAGCATGTGACCAGTCAATAATATATGCAGTGCCGTCATCTGTAATAATAATGTTTGACGGATGGAAATCACCGTGGCACACCTTATTGTGCTTAGGCATGCTTTCAAGACGGGTGTGAAGCTCATAACGAGTTGTTGCATCAATATCAGCTTCGGAAATCTTTCTGTTCATCTTGTCCTTAAGCTTACCAAGCAACGGAGCCTTTTGGGAGTGCATTTCAATCTGCAAATCCACAAACTGATTGAGATATTCACTCTTCTTTTCGGGATTTTCACTCATAAGCTGTGCAAGTGTTTTGCCCTTAATGAATTCTGACACAATAGCCCATTTTCCGTCAATCATGCGAACTTCCTTGATTTTGGGAATATTAAGTCCCGTTTCCTCAATTCGCGCCTGGTTAAGAGCCTCATTTAATACATCTGCCTTTGAAAACTCGTTGTCAAACACTTTGACACACTTATCTTCTTCTCTGTAAACTGTTTTGTTGTTTCTTACCGCAATAACTCTGTCCAACATTACTGTAACCCTCCTTATCTATTTTTACTGTATTTTGCCTTGAAATTATCAGGGCTGTCAACATTTCCGTCTGAAATTTTGGGCATATCCTTTTCAACGAAGTGCTTTCCGTAATATGCATTGAGATACATTTGCTTGATTTCGCTCATAAGCGGATACCTGGGATTTGCGCCTGTGCACTGGTCGTCAAATGCCTGCTCTGTCATTTCGTCAAGCTTTTCAATAAATTCCTTTTCATCAATGCCGTAGTCCTTAATTGTGGACTTAATACCAACTGCTTCCTTAAGGCCGTTTATTGCCTTTATAAGGTTTTCAAGCTTATCGTTATCATTCTTGCCGCCAAGTCCGAGATAATCTGCAACCTCAGCATAACGAGCAAGTGTATGGGGATGATCATACTGTGAGAAGGTACCCATCTTTACGGGAGCTTCGCAAGCATTAAATCTGATAACCTCTTCAATCATAAGAGCATTTGCTACACCGTGAGGAAGGTGATAGAATGCGCCCAGCTTATGAGCCATTGAGTGGCAGACACCCAAGAACGCATTTGCGAATGCCATACCTGCCATTGTAGCCGCATTTGCCATTTTTTCACGGGCTTCAATGTCTGTAAGACCGTTTTCATATGCCTTGGGAAGATATTCAAATATAACCTTAAGAGCCTTAAGTGCAAGACCGTCAGTGTAATCGGTAGCAAGCATTGATGCATATGCTTCAAGAGCGTGTGTTACAGCGTCAATACCTGAAGCGGCTGTAAGACCCTTGGGTGCTGACATATGGAAATCAGTATCAATGATTGCCATGTTGGGCATAAGCTCATAATCGGCAAGAGGATACTTAACACCTGTCTGTTCATCTGTGATAACGGCAAAGGGAGTAACCTCACTGCCTGTACCTGCAGATGTGGGGATAGCTATGAAATAAGCCTTTTCGCCCATCTTCGGGAAGGTGTAAACCCTCTTTCTGATGTCAACAAAGCGCATTGCCATATCCATGAAATCAGCTTCGGGGTGTTCATACATAACCCACATGATTTTAGCTGCGTCCATAGCACTTCCGCCGCCAAGAGCAATGATAGTGTCAGGAGCAAAGGCGCGCATCTGCTCTGCACCGGCTTTTGCACAAGCAAGTGTGGGGTCAGGTGCAACATCAAAGAAGGTTGTATGTGCGATACCCATTTCATCAAGCTTATCTGTGATAGGCTTTGTATATCCGTTATTGTACAAGAAGCTATCTGTTACTATGAAGGCCTTTTTCTTGCCCATAACATTTTTAAGCTCATCAAGGGCAACAGGAAGGCAGCCTTTTTTGATATATACTTTCTCAGGAGCTCTGAACCAAAGCATATTCTCTCTCCTCTCGGCAACTGTTTTAATATTGATAAGGTGCTTAACACCAACATTTTCAGATACACTGTTTCCGCCCCAAGAGCCGCAGCCCAATGTGAGTGACGGAGCAAGCTTGAAATTGTACAAATCACCGATTCCGCCCTGAGAGGAAGGTGTATTTACCAAAATACGGCAGGTCTTCATGCGTGAAGCAAACTCATTTATTTTTTCCTTTTCCGTAACCGCATTAAGATAAATTGAAGATGTGTGACCGTAACCACCGTCAGCAACAAGCTGCTCTGCCTTAACAAATGCGTCATCAATATTCTTTGCCTTATACATAGCAAGAACGGGAGAAAGCTTTTCATGTGCAAATTCTTCTGCAAGGTCAACGCTTTCAACTTCACCAATAAGAATTTTTGTTGCTTCGGGAACTGTAACACCTGCAAGTGCAGCTATTGCTGAAGCCTTCTGACCAACAATCTTGGCATTAAGAGCGCCGTTTATAATAATTGTTTTTCTAACCTTTTCTGTTTCTTCAGGGGTAAGGAAATAACAGCCGCGGGTAGCAAATTCTGTCTTAACCTTATCATAGA
Organism: Clostridia bacterium; assembly: GCA_036307325.1. Classification (GTDB taxonomy): domain Bacteria; phylum Bacillota; class Clostridia; order UMGS1883; family UMGS1883; genus UMGS1883. The sequence goes on along the minus strand of JAXJXW010000142.1, from coordinate 941 downwards.
TGCCTTCAACTACGATACATGACTGCTCTGATGCACAAATCATACCGTTATCAAAGGTCTTTGAATGAATGATTGAGTTTACTGCAAGTGAAATATCTGCAGTGTCGTCAATAATTGCAGGAGTGTTACCTGCACCTACGCCCAGCGCCGGCTTTCCGCTGGAATAAGCAGCCTTAACCATTCCGGGGCCGCCCGTTGCAAGGATAATGTCAGCCTCTTTCATAACTGTATTTGTCATTTCAAGAGAAGGAACATCTATCCAGGAAATAATACCCTCAGGAGCGCCTGCCTTAACTGCCGCATCAAGAACAACCTTTGCTGCAGCTATTGTGCTCTTCTTAGCTCTGGGGTGAGGGCTGATGATAATACCGTTTCTTGTCTTAAGTGCAATAAGTGTTTTGAATATTGCAGTTGATGTGGGGTTGGTTGTGGGAATAACAGCGGCAATAAGACCGATAGGCTCTGCAATCTTTTTAATGCCGTATGCACTGTCTTCTTCAATCACACCGCAGGTTTTAGTATCTTTATATGCATTATAGATATATTCAGCAGCATAATGATTCTTTATAACCTTATCTTCAACTATACCCATGCCTGTTTCTTCAACAGCCATTTTTGCAAGCGGAATTCTGGCTTGGTTTGCCGCCACCGCTGCTGCCTTAAAAATAGCGTCAACCTGCTCTTGTGTATAAGTTGCAAAAATTCTTTGCGCTTCCTTTACACGGGCAATGGCCATTTCAAGGGTTTCTACATTTTCAACAATCAATTCCTTTTTAGCTTTCATGTTAGAAGCCTCCCTTATATAATTAAATATTTATCACTTGAGAATCGTCGCAGCTATGCAAATTTAACATAGCAAGCGATAATGCCAAATTTTCATTTTTTACCACAACATGTGGCGGAACTCTGAGCTTTTGCGAAGCGAAATTCCAAATTGCAGT
>JAXJXW010000141.1:0-22383 GCA_036307325.1 Clostridia bacterium | reverse complement strand
CTTCACATAGGCGTTACCGAGGCGGGAACGGAATTTTGCGGAATTGTGAAAAATTCAATAGGAATCGGCGCACTTCTATTAAACGGTATTGGCGATACTTTGCGGGTTTCTCTTACTGCTCCGCCGGAGAAAGAGGTTAAAGCAGGAAGCGAAATACTAAAAGCATTGGGGCTTAGAAACGGAATTAAGTTTGTGAGCTGCCCCACCTGCGGAAGATGCAGAGTTAATATGATTCCCGTTGCAGAGGAAATAGAAAAAAGGCTTGCCGAAGTCAATAAGGATATAACGGTTGCAGTAATGGGCTGTGCCGTGAACGGACCGGGAGAGGCCAGGGGTGCCGATATTGGCATTGCGTGCGGAGATGGGTCTGCCCTTATTTTCAAACACGGCGAGATATTAAGAAAGGTGCCTATTGAAAACGCACCTGAAGAGTTATTAAAGGAAACAGAGGATTTATAATGGAAGATTATACCGTTTCAGCGGCGTTCAGTGCGGTGGATATTGACTATGACCTATCCTGCGTGCATGTAAAATCACTTAATGCCAGCACAGCTGACAGAAAAATAACTGCCACACTTGAAATAGACAAGTTAATAGAGTTTTCCATGCTTGAGAATTTCAGAAAATCTGCAATAAGTGCCTATAAACTCAATGAGCTTATTTTTAATATTGAGTTTAATCTTGAAGAAAGCGATACATTGGCACAGATGAAGTTTTGCATAGATGTACTATGCTCTCGTAACTCTTTATGGGGTGCAATCCTGAATTCTTGTATTGTTAAAGAAGAGGAGACTTTTACAATATTTTTGCGTCACGGCAACCGTGCGCTTTTAGAGGAAGAAAATGCAGACCGTGAAATTGAAAAGCTATATGAAAAGCTTTTCGGGGAGAAGAAAAGTGTTTTATTTGCCGAAGATGAAATGACTGTTGAATATAAGCTGGAGCATGTCAGCTATTCTCCAAAATCCGAAAATGTACAAAAATCCGTTTCTGTAGCTTCTGAGGGCGCTCTTTTGGGAAAGCCCTTCATTCCTAATGATATAACCCCCATAAATGAAGTAAGCACAGATATAAGCGCATGTATGATTCATGGGGATATTTTTAACATTGATACAAAAGAGATTGCGAAAATAAAAAAGCATATTATTACCTTTTTCATAACTGATTACACAAGCTCATTGACATGTAAATGCTTTGTTCCCTCAAAAGCCGTGGATGAGGTTGTTGCCGCTTTAAAGGAGCAGAAATGCGTTGCAGTAAGAGGTAAGGCAGAATTTGACAGCTTTTCCCATGAACTTACCGTTATGGCCCGTGACATTATCCCTGCCAAGCTGACCGATGTGAAAGATAATGCAGAAGTTAAAAGGGTAGAGCTTCACGCTCACACCAAATCGTCAGCTATGGACGCAGTTGTAAGTGCTAAAGACCTTGTTTCACGGGCAATAAAATTCGGCCATAAGGCGATAGCAATAACAGACCATGGCTGTGTGCAGGCCTTCCCTGAGGCGTTTAAAGCCGCAAAGGGTGAAATAAAAATTTTATATGGCTGCGAAGGTTATCTTATTGAAGCAGGTGCCCCACTTGTCAGGGAAACAAAGCGTTACCATATTATAATTATGGCGCAAAATCTGACGGGGCTGAAAAATCTTTACAAGCTTGTAAGCTCCTCAAATCTGGAGCACTTTTACAGAAAACCCCTTATTCCCCGTGATGTTCTGGATAAACACCGTGAAGGTCTTATCCTTGGTTCTGCCTGTGAAGCGGGGGAGGTGTTCCGTTCAATTTTAAATGGCGATTCGGAAGAAGAAACGGAACGCATTGCATCTTATTACGATTATCTTGAAATTCAGCCCATAGGAAACAACCGCTATCTTGTACGCAACAATACGGTTGAAGATGATGAAGCACTGCGTGAATTAAACAAAAAAATTGTAAGGCTTGGAGATAAGCTTGGGAAGAAGGTTGTTGCAACCTGTGATGTGCATTTCCTTCGTGAGAGAGATGAAATTTTCAGGCGAATTCTTCAGGCTGGGCAAGGATATACCGATGCGGATATTCAGCCGCCGCTGTTTTTCAGAACCACGGAGCAAATGCTTGAAGAGTTTGAATATCTGGGAAAAGAAAAGGCTTATGAGGTTGTTGTTGAAAATACAAATTATATAAGCGATTTAATTGAAGATATAAGACCTGTTCCTAAGGGGAATTTCCCACCAAAGATTGAAGGAAGTGCGGAGGATATTGAACGAATAGCCCGTGAAACGGCCACCTCTCTTTACGGTGACCCCCTTCCCGACAGAGTTGAAGCAAGGCTTAAAAGAGAGCTTGAAAGTGTTATAGGCAACGGGTATGCAGACCTTTACAATATTGCAAGGCTTCTTGTAAAGCATTCCCGTGAGCAAGGCTATGTGGTTGGCTCAAGAGGAAGTGTAGGTTCATCTTTTCTTGCGTTTTGCGCTCAGATAACGGAGGTAAACAGTCTTTCGCCCCATTACAGATGCCCGGACTGTAAGTATACTGAATTTGTTGATGATGAACAGTATGACTCTGGACAGGACATGCCTGATAAAAATTGCCCCCGATGCGGCAGTGCATTGGTGAAGGATGGGCACAATATTCCCTTTGAAACCTTCCTTGGCTTTAAGGGAGATAAACAGCCCGATATTGACCTTAACTTTTCAGGTGAAAATCAGAGCAGTGCCCATAAATATACGGAGGAGATATTCGGGCATGGATATGTTTTTCGTGCCGGAACTGTCAGCACCGTGGCGGAAAAAACGGCGTACGGGTATGTTAAAAAGTATTTTGAAAGTAAAGGTAAGCATGTGCATAATGCTGAGGTGGAACGGCTTAAGCAGGGCATTATGAAGGTTAAAACTACAACAGGCCAGCACCCCGGGGGAGTTATCGTACTTCCTAAAGGACATGATATTCATGAATTTACACCTGTACAACATCCTGCTGAGGATACAAACAGTGAAATCATTACAACGCACTTTGATTATCACAGTATAGACGAAAATCTGCTTAAGCTTGATATTCTGGGGCATGATGACCCGACAATGATAAAAATGCTTAAGGATTTAACAGGTGTTGAACCTACGCAGGTTCCCATAGACGATAAAAAGGTAATGAGCTTGTTTGTAAGTACGGAGGCACTTGGGGTTAAGCCTGAGGACATTGGAAGTGAAACGGGCACCTTTGCCGTTCCCGAATTCGGAACAAAATTTGTTCGGCAAATGCTTGTTGATACAAAGCCAACCTCTCTTGGTGAGCTTATTCGTATTTCCGGGCTGTCACACGGTACTGATGTGTGGACAAACAATGCCCAGACCCTTGTTGAAAATGGTGTTTGCACCCTTAAAAATGCAATTTGCTGCCGTGACGATATTATGATTTATCTCATAAACAGAGGGCTTCCCCCTGCGAGAGCGTTTACAATTATGGAGCAGGTTCGTAAGGGTAAAAAACTGAAGCCTGATGATGAAGTGGAAATGCGTGAGCATGATGTGCCTGAATGGTATATCCAGTCTTGCAACAAAATACAGTACATGTTCCCCCGTGCCCATGCGGCGGCATATGTAACAATGTCGCTGAGGGTTGCATACTTTAAGGTGTATTACCCCATAGCCTTTTATCAGTCGTACTATACTGTGCGCGCCGACACATTTGATTATGAAACAATGGCAACGGGGCGGGAAAATGCTCTTGCAAAAATGCATGAACTTCAGCAGCTTGAAAATCCCTCTGCAAGAGATAAGGCAACAATAACCATTCTTGAGGTTGTAAATGAGATGTATGCAAGGGGAATAGAATTTATGCCTATTGACATATATCTTTCTCACCCTACAAAATATCTTAACATTAACGGAAAGATACTGCCTGCCCTTAACAGTGTTGCAGGGCTAGGGGATAGGGCGGCGCAATCCATTGCTGACGCCCGTGAAAACGGAAGATTCTTTTCCATTGATGATTTTAAGCAAAGAACGGCAGTCAGCGAAACACATATAGAAATGCTTAAACGCTTTGGCTGCTTTAAAGGTATTCCTCAAAGCGCACAGGTGTCCTTGTTTGAAGATATGTAACAAAAATACCTAATCCTCAATATTATAATAATGTAGCCGAAAGTAAAGGAGGGTTGGGCAAATGAGGCGTTTCCCAAGACGGCCTTGCGGCATTGGAATGCTGGCATACATAGCAGGCATTTTTACTGCACTTATTCTTCCTATGTGGCTGCTTGCTGTGATAGAAGGTGCCCTCATAATAATTATTGGCTGCACACTTCTCAAAATGTAGGAGGGATAGGGCGTTATGAAAATTGTCGTGCTCAGAATGCCAAGATGTCTTTGCGGAGTTACTAAAGCAATATTTAAAATCAGGTAAGTAGGGGCTGCAGAAAAAAGCACAGACCGCATAAAGCAAAAAATAATAATGGAGAAATTATGGTTGAAATTCGTTTAGCAACGAATTTCTCAATATAAAAGCTTTATGCTATGAACAAACTTCGCCTCTCGGTGTACCCATGTACACCGAGAGGCGAAGTTTGTTCATATTTTCTTGCGGTGGATTATTTTTACATCCCTGTTATGGTGCTTCCACCTATAAATTCCCGTATTATGGAGGTTGGGGGAATGGCCTCGGAGGACAGCGGTTCAAAATATGATAAAAGCTCTATCAATCTTTCTGCACGGCTGAAATGAACGCTGCTTTTCTCTATGGTTCTGAGAAGCCTTGTTGCTGGCTCCTTCAAAACTGCCAGTTCATAAACAAGTGATGAGTTAAACACCTCATCTGCTTCACTTTCAAAGGGGAAAATATATTTAAGCTCACCTTTGCGCACATTTTTCCAAAGGCTTAAGGTTTGCTCAGCAGTGGTTCTGCGATATGCCGCATCTCGCACAATACGGCGTAAAAGCCTGTTATCTGTTGGTGAGAATGCATTGTATTCGTCAAGGCAAAGACTGGTAAGTGCGCTAAGGTATATTTTGTATTTGTTTTTCTTTGCGACCTTGCTGGTAAGAAGCTCGTTTAAGGCATGAATACCCTCCACAATAACAATCTGACCTTCTCCTAATCGGAGAGTACGCCCTTTGTCAGGCTGACAGGTGGAGAAATTAAAGCGGGGGAGTGTTACCTCCTCTCCTGCGGCAAGCCGAGAGAGATGTGTGTTAAAAAGCTTATAATCAATAGATTCCACATGCTCATAATCAGGCTCTCCGTACTTGTCAAGAGGCATTTTATCCTCGCTTACATAATAGTCGTCAAGTGAAATGACAACAGGGGAAAGGTGATTTATTCTTAGATGCAGGCAAAGCCTGTTTGCAAAGGTTGTTTTACCCGAAGATGACGGACCGGCAATAAGAATAATTCTTATGTCAGGCTGGTTGAGTATTTTATCGGCAATACTGCTGATGCTTTTTTCCTGCAGCCCCTCCGACAGATTTATTATATCGGCGGCAGAGCCGTTTCGTATAATTTCATTAAGTGCAAAAATATCGCTTACCCCAACCGTTGTTATCCAATCACGGTAATCTGTAATTGCACGGTGAATTTTACGGCTTGAAGAAACAGGCGGTATTTTATCGGCTGAGTAATTAGTGGGGTATCTGAGAAGATAGCCTTTTTCATAGGGCATTATATCAAAATTGCTTACGCATTTTACACTGTATGATGCCTGTTGGTATGTGATGTGATAATTATTTCCCACCTTACAAAGCTTAATTTTTTCTGCGGGAAGCTGTAGCACATCATTGGCACGCTTTTCGTTTCCGGACTCTCTGAAAAGCTGTGCGGCAGTGGCTTTGTCTGCTTCAAGCTGGATAAATGCCTTATCCTCATCAATAATTTCCTTCATCTTATTTTTAAGCATAAGAGCAGTATTTTCTTCATCCTTAACAAAGGTGCTTAGCTCAAAATAAGTTGATTTATTCACAGATTGCCTGATAATAAGGGGATCTGCCCCAAAAAGCCGTTGTGCGGCATCAATAAGAACAAGGATAAGCGTTTCCTTATAAATTAAATATCCTTCGTCAGTGGATATGTCAAGAGGACTGAGCTTGTCGCCGCTTTTTAGCATATAATCCTGCTCAACAATTTTATTGTTTACCTTAGCTGCAAGCACCTTGTCTGACAGATTATTATTTTTTAAATACTCAAATACTGAAATTTCATCGTTTTGTATGCAAATGTCCTTTTTCAAAATGATGCCCCCTATTTAAGAAACTTCAGACCTTCTCTTTTCTTTTCGATTATTTCATCTATTCTTTTTATATAGTCGCAGGCGTCTTTGGGATTGAATATCCGTTCAATTTTATCGCCTTTTACCATCTTTGTAGATGCACCGCCGCCCATTGCAAGAACGGTGTGAATTTCCTCCATAATATAAATATTATACAAGCATTCGTGATTTTCCCTGCAGAATGCAACATTTTCAAGATTTCCCAATGTGTTGCGCTGCTTATACATATAGTAGGGATTAAAACCGCACTCTGTCAGCTTTTCATTTGCATATTGCATCATAGATGCACCTTGAGAGGTAAAACGATATTTTTCAAAATCGTCAATGAGCCGTGCCGCACGCTTGAGATACATTGTGTGAACGGTAACGGCGTCAGGGGAAAGCTTTAAAAGCTCATTTAATGTGTATTCAAAATCTTTAACGGTTTCCTCAGGCAGACCTGCAATAAGGTCAGCATTTATGCTGAAATTATATTTTTTTGCCATTTCAAATGCCTGAATTGTCTCCTCTGTTGTGTGCTTTCTTCCAATAAGGTCAAGGGTTTTTTGGTTCATGGTTTGGGGATTGATGCTGATTCGCTGAACTTTGTTTTCATAAAGCATATCAAGCATTTCCTCCGAAAAGGTGTCAGGCCGCCCTGCTTCAACAGTAAATTCCCTGAGCTTTGAAATGTCAAAGCATTTTTTTACCTGCTTTATAACTCTGTCAAGAGCAGAAGGGGAGAGCACTGTTGGTGTTCCGCCGCCAAAGTAAATTGTTTCGGCTTTAAAGCCGTATTCCTCAGCCAGCTTTCCCACCGCCTCAATTTCAAGCAAAAGCGCACTGACATACGGCTCAATATACTTTTCATTGTGCTTTGTTGCCTGAGAAATAAAGGAGCAGTAAGCACAGCGGGTAGGGCAGAAGGGAACGCCTATATACAGACTTACCCCGTCATTTAATCTGTTATCCAAAATTTTCTTTTCCTGCTTTGCAACGGCAAGGCTGAGACGGGCTTTTTCATCACTGACCCAAAGCTCTTCTCTCATAAAGCTGAGAATTTCATCATCTGCGGCATTTTCATCAAGAAGCATACGGGCAGTTTTTGCGGGGCGTATGCCCGTGGATACACCCCAAGGCGTGGGCATATTGGAAAGGCGTTTGCACGCACGAAAAACCGCCTTTTTTATTATGTCCGTTCGTTCCCGTTCTATTTTAATTTGTTTTATGCATGAAAACTCACCCTGCGCCTCTTGGCCGCCGACAAAAACCGTTGCCTTAGAGGTACAGCTTTCCCCAATGCAGTTAAATTCCGATATTACGGTAATATCGGAATTTATATCAAAGAAAAGCTGCATTATCTGGCGAACACCGTCTTCAGCGCTGTGTCCAATTGTTTTTATAACCATTAAATTTCAACCCAATACTTTAATTTATATGATTTAATATATATGGATTATTCCTGCGTTCTTCTCCGATGGTTGTGAATTCACCGTGACCGGGATAAACACGCTCCTCATCACCAAAGGTCTCCATAAGCATCCTTAATGAATTCATTTCCACCCATATATTGCCGTAGTCAAATCTTCCTATTGAGTTTTTGAAAAGCAAATCACCGGGAAAAACCATGCCTTCGGTAAAAAGTGTTATACCGCCTTCACTGTGACCGGGTGTTGAATAAACCTTTATTGTTTTTGAGCCAACGGTCAATTCATCACCTTCGTCAACAAAAACATCAGCAGAAAAAGCCTCAACAGGTTCGTTTGTTAAAAAGCTTAAATTTTTATCGTTATCCGAAAGCATTTCACTGTCTGCCTTGTGAATATATATTTTTGCACCGTATTTCTTCGCAAGATAATCGGCGGAAGCAATATGGTCATAGTGACCGTGAGTTAAAATTATCTTTGTAAGCTTACATTTGCTTTTATCAATCATTTCTTCAATTTTCTTCTCTTCGGAGGGGGCGTCAATTAAAACGGCCTCTCCGCTGTCTGAAAGAAGATAACAATTTACCATAAGGTTTCCTGCCGTTACATAATCAAGCTTCATAAAAATCACTGCCTTTACTGAATAGTTCTCTTAATTTCATATACTCCCGGTACACGGTGAAGCTTTTTAATAAGCTCATCAATCTGGGGCTTACTCATAACCTCAACAGTGATATTTATAAGAGCCGTTCTGTCTTTAACGGGCCGAGCACTGGCGGCAACGAGATTTATCTTCGCTTCAGCTACAATAACAATTACATCTGCCAAAATACCGTTTCGGTTTGCACCCTGTATGGTAAGATCAGCCCTGAAGGAGCTTTCAACATCATCAAGCCAGTTACACTCAATCATGCGCTGCTTCATATCCTCATCAATGTTTTCAGGAAGAATATTAACACAGTCTTTACGGTGAACGCTCACACCTCTGCCCCTTGTGATAAAGCCTATAATATCATCACCCGGTACGGGATTACAACATTTTGAAAGTCTTACAAGGCAGTTGTCCACGCCGCGCACCTCAATGCCTGAATTGTTTGCAGATTTCTTTTGTGTCTGCTGCACGGCAGCAAAGTCCTCAGGAAAATCGTTTTTGTGGTCTTTTAAATAACTGTCATAAAGTCTTGCAATAACCTTCGCTGCAGTAATGCCGCCGAAGCCTATTGCTGCATACATTTCATCAACATTTGAAAAACCGTAGCGTTTAAGCATATTGTCAAGATAATGGCTGTTAAACAGGTCAGACTGGCTCATCCCCGAACGCTTCAATTCATGCTCAATAGCCGTTTTACCCCGTTCAATATTTATCTCACGGTTTTCTTTCTTGAACCATGCGTTTATTTTATTTCTTGCCGTGCTTGTTCTGACAATCTTGAGCCAATCCATGCTTGGCCCTTTGTTTGCACCGGAGGTAATAACCTCAACTATATCACCGTTCTGGAGCTTGTAGTCAAGGTTTACAATTCTGGAGTTTACCTTAGCACCTGTCATTTTATAGCCTACTGCCGAATGAATGTAAAACGCAAAATCAATAGGCGTTGCGCCTGCAGGCAGACTGATAACATCGCCCCTGGGAGTGAATACAAAAACCTCGTCAGCAAACATGTCAATTTTAAGTGTACGCATAAAGTCTTCGGCATCAACTGCGCCGCTTTGTATTTCAAGAAGCTCATTAACCCATTCAAGACTTTTATCGTTTGCGCTTTTTCCTTCTTTGTATTTCCAGTGTGCCGCAACCCCTCGCTCGGCAACCTTGTGCATATCCCATGTTCTGATTTGAATTTCAAAGGGCTGACCGTCAGGCCCGATAACCGTGGTATGAAGGGATTGATACATATTGGGCTTAGGCATTGCTATATAATCCTTAAATCTGCCGGGAATAGGCTTGTATTCCTCATGCACCATACCTAAAACGGCGTAGCACTCCGCAACAGTGTCAACAATTATCCGCACGGCAAACAAGTCATAAATTTCGTCAAGAGTTTTATTTTGATTATACATTTTGCGGAAAATGCTGTATATGTGCTTTGCACGGGCGGAAATATGGCATTTCATACCCATTGAGTTCATTTTGTCCTCAATAACACTGCGAACATTCTGAACATATGCGTCACGCTCCGACTGCATCTTTTCAAGCCCGTCAACAATTTCATGGTATGCAACACTGTCAAGATACATAAGTGACAAATCTTCAAGCTCAATTTTAATTTTGGATATACCAAGCCTGTGAGCAAGAGGAGCATACACATCAAGAGTTTCCTTTGCCTTTTCAAGTTGCTTGTCCGGGCGCATATGCTTAAGTGTCCGCATGTTGTGAAGCCTATCCGCAAGCTTTATCAAAATAACCCTTATATCCTTTGCCATTGCAAAAAACATTTTTCTCAGGTTCTCAATATGGGCTTCTTCTTTGGAGATGCATTTGATTTTGTCAAGCTTGGTAACGCCTTCAACAAGCATTGCAACCTGTTCGCCAAACTCATTTTTCACCTGTTCGTAACCAAAGGGCGTGTCCTCGATAACATCATGCAAAAGACCTGCAATTATAGTGTCGGTATCAAGCTCCATATCGGCTAAAATACATGCAACCTCATAAGGGTGAACATAGTAAGGCTCACCCGAATGACGAGTCTGGGACATATGCTGCTCACGGCACTGCATATAAGCCTCGTAAATTCTCGGCTCATCCTGAGAGGCACTTTTATTATATTTTCTGACCTTTTCCATTAAGGCTTCAAATTCTTTATCCATAACTATTATCCTTTAAGAATTTCTGATTTTATTTGTTGATATACTTCACTTTTATCAATGGAAACCTTAGTCCCCTTGGGAATATCCGCAAGAGAAACCTGAACAACATCCCCAAGAACGCTGAAGGTAAGTATTTTTAAATCCTGAAAAACCTTGAGTGCGTTTAAAAACTTATCACGGAGAATCCGCCGTTTATAAATTTGTGAAAACTCCTTAATAATACAGGGGAACTCACTGCATAAAGCAGTTTTTGCCCTTAAATATCTGTATATGTCGGCAAAGTCATTTGCACTTGGCAAAATATCGGAGGGATTTTTCTTCGATAAACGAATTCCGCTGAGAATAATCTGGAGCCTTACCTGCCCGTTATACAGGTTAATATTAAGCTCTCCTGCCAGGTCAACAATATCACCCGTATAGTACTCATCCGCAAGATTTCCTGCTCCGAAAGCTATTGTTTCTATAATTCTGTTTTCGCTTTCTGCAAGTATTCTGCAATGCTTTCCGTCGGAAAGAGTGCGTACATCTACAATTCTGCAGTTCATAATTGCAAATACGGGAACTCTGTTGCCTGCGCCGTACGGGGCAAGACACTCTGTTTTTCTGATTGTTGCCGCATTTATATCGTCAACGGTTATTTTTGAATCTATCTGAAGCTTGGGAACAGTCTCTTTTTCGTCAATATTTTTGGCAAATTCATTGAGCCGCCTGTCAAGCTCATCAATATATTCAGCCTTTATTGAAAAGCCTGCGGCATACGCATGCCCGCCGAATTTTTCCAGAATATCGGAGCAAGCCCCCAATGCGTCAAACAGATTTAGCCCCTCAACGCTTCTCCCTGAGCTTTTGCACCAATCATCTTCTATAGAAATTAAAATGCATGTTTTATTGTATTTTTCGCATATTCTTGAAGCTACAACGCCAATAATTCCGTGATGCCAGTTCCTTTTTGCAAGTACAAGCACTTTCTTTTGGGAAATATCTCTGTTATTAAGAATTTCAACGGCTTCATCGAAAATGATTTTTTCTTCCCTTTGCCTGTTCTTATTCTCCTCATCAAGCCTGACGGCAAGCTCCTGCGCCTCTGCGGCATCCTCCGTCAAAAGCAAATCCACCGCAATCATGGCGTTTGACATTCTTCCGGCGGCATTAAGCCTTGGTGCAATAGAATAGCTGGCAACCGCACAGTTATTCCACTTTTGCTTAAGCCCAAGTGTTGAAATAACTGCGGCAAGACCTGTGTTGGGATTTTCCGAAAGCTTTTCAATCCCCCGTGATGCGATTATTCTGTTTTCGTCACGGAGATTTACTACATCGGCAATAGTGCCGAGAGCAACAATGTCTGCATATTTATCAAGAATATCCTTGTCGGATTTGCCGCTTACCGCACAAACAAGCTTGAACGCCACGCCAACACCTGCAAGGTCCTTAAAGGGATAATCACAGTCATTGCGTTTGGGGTTTATTACCGCAACCGCATCAGGCAGCTCCTCCTTGCATTCGTGATGGTCTGTAATTATAACATCTATTCCAAGCTTTTTTGCGTACAGTGTTTCTTCAAAAGCCGTAATGCCCGTGTCAACGCTTATAAGCAGTGTGGCGCCTGATTTATGTATTTTATCAATGGCAGACATGTTTATTCCGTAGCCTTCACTCTGGCGGTCGGGAATATAATAATTTGCATTTACACCCATGCTTCGCAGATACTTTACAACCAGGGCGGTTGATGTAATACCGTCAACATCATAGTCTCCGTAAACAACCACATTTTCCTTGCGGGCAATTGCTTCTTTTATTCTTGAAACTGCCTTATCTATATCATAAAGCAGTGATGGAGAATAAAAATTATCAGAGTCCTTGTCAAGAAATTTTTTAGCTTCGGCGGCATCTGTAAACCCACGGTTTAAAAGCACCTTGGCAACAATAAGGGGAATATTAAAAATTTCCGCATAGGCTTCAGCTTGATTTTCGTCAATGCCTTCATCAAGAAAAATCCATTTTTTTTCTATCATTGTATAACACCTTTCCACTGTATTAAAGCATTTTCTTAGATTATATCACAGTTAAGCAGTTCTTTCAACAATTAAAGAATAAAATATTTGTTAAAGATTACAAAAAACGCTTTATTCCGCCGCTGTTTTGTGTTACAATGTTTTTATATATGTAAGAGAAGTGATTTAATGAAAATTCCGGAAAAATTTTTAGAGAGAATGCAAAGCGAGCTGGGGGATGAATTTGGAGACTTTGTAAGGTGTTATGAAAAAAATCCCTATATGGCACTGCGGGTAAATACACTTAAGATTTCTGCGGAAAATTTTAAGCAAACCTTTGATTTTTGCGGCGATAGAGTAGAGTGGTGTGAAAACGGATTTTACTATGATGGAAAGATGGGGCTTCATCCCTCAAGCATAGCCGGTCTGTTTTATTCCCAAGAGCCTTCAGCCATGCTTTCGGCACAGCTTGCAGACATAAAGGAGGGCGATTTTGTACTTGATTTGTGTGCTGCACCAGGCGGAAAAAGTACTCAGCTTGCTGCCCTTCTCGGTGGCAGCGGACTTTTGGTTTCAAATGAGGTTGTGCCGCGGCGTGCTTCAATTCTTGCCCAAAATATTGAAAGAATGGGCATTAAAAATACCGTTGTTACCAATATGTATCCTGAAAAGCTTGAACACTGCTTTGAAGAATATTTTGATAAAATTGTTGTTGACGCACCGTGCAGCGGCGAGGGAATGTTCAGAAAAGAGCCTGCGGCTGCTGAGGAATGGAGCATTGAGCATACCCGTTCATGTGCCTTAAGGCAGAAAGCCATTTTAAAAAGTGCGTTTAAGATGCTAAGAAAGGGCGGAAGGCTTGTATATTCAACCTGCACATTTTCCCGTGAGGAAAATGAGTGCCTGTGCGAGTGTATAGTAAAAGAGCTTGACGGTGTTCAGCTTAAGGAAATGCACCGATTGATGCCCCACATGGTAAGGGGTGAAGGCCACTTTGCGGCAGTGTTTGAAAAGCAGGGTGAAGGTGAAAAAAGAATAATGCAGGGAAAGAACGATATTACTCGGCAAGTTCTTTCACTTTACAGAGAATTTGAAAAGGAGAATCTAAATATTTCCCTTAACGGAGATTTTCGTCTTTTCGGGTCTCATTTATATCTTGTTCCCAATGGGGCAGGAAGTCTTGACAAAATTAAATGCGTTCGTGCAGGGCTGCTTTTGGGAGAAATCGTAAAAAACAGATTTGTTCCGTCACATCACCTTTGTATGGCACTTAAAAAAGAAGATTTCAGGCGAACCATTTCGTTAAATGATGAAATGATTAAAAAATACCGCAGGGGAGAATCCATACAGTGTCAGTCGGAGAAAGGTTTTGGCACAATGCTTTACATGGACAAGTTTCCCCTGGGGTGGTATAAATACAGTGACGGATATGCGAAAAACCACTATCCGAAATATTTGCGTGATTTAAAGTGATATTTGATTTATGAAGGGAATGGTTATTTAATGGATAAAACCGTTTTTGTGCTTGCTTCCCAGTCGCCCAGGCGCAGAGAGCTTTTGAAAAATATTGGGATAAATGCAGAGGTTGTACCTGCAAAGATAGATGAAAGTGCACTTGAGGGTCTTGAGCCTGAAAGAATGGTTACAGAGCTTGCAATGCTGAAGGCGTGTGATGTGGCTCGTTCCTTCAAGGGAAATGTTATTGTTATAGCCGCAGACACCTGCGTTTGCATTGACGGAAGGGTGATGGGAAAGCCCCGCAGCCGCCAAGAGGCTTCTCAAATGCTCTCAACGCTAAGCGGAAATACTCACGAGGTGTATACGGGTTACTGCGTATTTAACTGTGCCGATAAAAACGCAGTGGCAAAGCATGAGGTTACTAAGGTAACCTTCAAGGAACTTTCCCAAAAAGAGATTGATTCTTATATAGATACCCGTGAGCCTATGGACAAGGCAGGGGCATATGGAATACAGGGCAAGGGTGCGGCATTTATAGAAAAAATTGAAGGCGATTACTTTAATGTTGTAGGACTGCCCATATGCAGCCTTGTAAAGCTTCTTTCAAAAGAGTTTAATACGGAAATATTTTAAAATATTTCCTTCGGAGTGGAGACGAATATGAAGTTTTTAAAGAACAAATATGTTATAATTTTAATATGCTTTACCCTTGTAATTGCCCTTATTATGGCAGTTTCCTACAAAACGGGCAGCAGTGCCGCTTCAGGAGCTTTTGCAACTGTGCTTACGCCTTTTCAGAAGGGTGCGGCATTTATAATTGACGGCGTGAAGCAAACGGGACTTAATGTAATCAATTCAGGAAAAAATGCTGAGGAAAATAAAAAACTGAAAAATCGAATAAGTAAGCTTGAAAACGAGCTTAGAATCATAGAAGGCTACAAGACTGAAAATGAAAGGCTTCGTCAGCTGCTTGAATTTACAGATAACGCACAAAATATTGACTACACGGCGGCCCATGTAATAGGAAGAACGGAAAATGAGTTTACAAGCAGCCTTACCATTGATAAGGGTGCAAAAGACGGTGTAAAAAAGGAAAGTATTGTAACTGTTCCCGAAGGTCTTGTGGGAGTTGTTTACGAAGTGGGCCATAACTATGCCAAGGTAAAAACAATATATGATGCACAAAGCTCTATTTCAGCCGTTTGCGTTCGCAGCAGCGATATGGGAATTGTTGAGGGAAATTCATCAAAAAATAAGATTTGCGAAATGAATTACATAGAAAAAGACGCTAAAATAGTTGTGGGAGATGTTATTGAAACATCGGGAACAGGCGGAATTTTCCCAAGGGGAATATACATAGGCAAGGTGACGGAGCTTAAAGATGATGAACGCTCGCTTTCCCTTACGGCAACTGTTGAAACACAAGTTAGACTCAGTAATATTGACACGGTTCTTGTAAGTAAATAACCATGAGGTGAATAATTTGAAAAAGGCTTTGAAATATATTATTATATATGGAATCTTTCTGGAGCAGTCAATAATTTTTGAAGATATGAAAATATTTTCATGCACGCCGGATTTTCTTACTGCGGCTCTGGTTCTGGCAGTGTTTTATACCGGTCATAAGGAGGCGGCGTGCTTAGGTGCGTTTGCAGGGCTGGTAAAAGATGCCGTTTGCGGCAGCCTTTTTGGAGTTAATTTGATTTTGTATATGTATTTTGCTCTTGCGGTATCATTGATTTTTAAAAAGAACAGTATAAATTCTCCCGTAATTATGGCATTTAATTCATTTGTATCTGTTTTTGCTTTCAAGAGCTTGATATTTGTTTTGGCAAAGCTTGCAGGCAGTGTGATTCCGTTTAAAACAGCAATTCTTAAGGTTTTTGTAAATTCCGTATTTGCTTCACTGATTGCATTTTTGTTTGTCTTTTTGGTGCAAGTCGCTAAAAAAAGAAGGACAACAGTTGACAAGGAGGCGGCGGCATGAAATCAGGAAGATATATTTTCATGAATGTAATCCTTTTTGCGGTGGGTGTTGTATTTGCGTTCAAGCTTATAAATTTGCAGGTTGTTCACGGTGAATATTACCGTGAAAAAAGTGATGCACGCACCACAAGAATGGTGGAGCTTATTGCGCCGAGAGGAGAAATCCTTGACCGATACGGAAAGAGCATTGTGAAAAACAGAACAGGCTACAGTGTATATATTCAGTGGCGTGAAAAGAGAGAAAGTGAAGAGCTTAATGTTATTATAAATAACCTTTTTACCGTTATGCCTTCCTTTACACCTGACATGACATCAGTTTTGCCGCTTGCATATCAGGAGGGAAGATATATTTTTGCCGCACAGGGCAAGGAAGCTCATGAATGGAAGAAAAATAATGGGTTTGATAAGGGTGAGTCTGCTGAAAATGTAATGAAAAAGCTTCAGGAAAAGTATTCCATAGATGATTCATACACTCCCGAAGAGGCTTTGAAAATCCTATATGTAAGGCTGGATATGAAGCAAAGGGGATTTTCAAAATCAAATGCGTATCTCATAAGGGAGGATGTGCCTCTTGATGAAATAGCCGTTATTAAAGAACAGAGCAGTAAGTTTCCCGATGTGTGCGTAATTGCACAACCTGTGCGTGAATATCCCTACGGAAGCCTTGCGGCGCATCTTTTGGGTAGAGTGGGCGCAATAAGCAGTGAGGAATATGAAAGCAACAAGGATATGGGCTACACCATGAATTCAGGCATAGGTAAAGACGGCATTGAAAAATATCTTGAGTCTTATTTGCGGGGCGAAAACGGGCGCGGCACGGTTGAACAAACGGGAAGCGGCTTCAGCCTTGGTGAAAAGGTTGAAAAAGAGCCTGTAAGCGGCAGAAATGTAAGCCTTACGATTGATTTGGATTTGCAGATAGCCTGTGAGAAGGCTCTGGCAGAGACAATTGCTGAAATTCGAGGCAATGCGTCTGACTCTTCAGGGGGGCTTTATGCAGATGCAGGTTCCGTTGTTGTAATAGATGTAAATTCCGGTGAGGTATTGGCGATGGCGTCATACCCTTCATATGACATTAAGACCTTCAGCACAAATTACAATACACTTTTAAATGACCCGTCAAAGCCTTTGTTTAACCGTTCTCTTGCCGGAACATACTCACCTGCGTCTACCTTTAAAATTCTGGTAGGTGCGGCGGCTCTTGAAGAGGGCGTTATTACCACTGACGAGAAGATACTTGATACGGGAAAATATCTTCATTTTCGTGACTATCAGCCTGCCTGCTGGATTTATAATCAGACAGGCGGCTCCCACGGTTATGAAAATGTTACGGAAGCTATCCGTGATTCCTGCAATGTATTTTTCTATGAGATAGGCAGAAGGCTTACAATAGAAAAAATTGGCGAATACGCAAAGAAGTTCGGCTTCGGCGAAAAAAGCGGCATTGAGCTTGCCGCAGAAGAGAAAACAGGCGTTGTTGCAAGCCCTGAAAACAGAGAGAAAAGCGGCGGAATATGGTATCCCGGTGATGTTTGCCAAACGGCAATAGGGCAGTCGGACACCCTTGTGACACCCTTGCAGCTTGCCAACTATATTGCAACCGTTGCAAACGGCGGAACAAGGTATAAGCCCCATATAATCCGTTCTGTTGAAAATCTGAATAAAAAACAGGAAACAGAAACGGAAATTGAAGTATTGGAAGAAATTAAGCTTAAAGAGGAAAATTATACGGCAGTCCGTGAGGGCATCCGAAAGGTTGTTACAGAGGGCACAGCTTTTAATGCTTTCCACGGCTGCGAGGTATCCGTTGCCGCAAAGACGGGCAGTGCGCAGACAGGCAGGTATACAAACGGTATATGCGTGGCGTATGCCCCGTATGATAAGCCGAGAATTGCCATAGCCTGCGTTATTGAAAAAGCCGGCAGCGGTTCAAGAACGGCAGGAGTAATACGAAAAATTGTTGACAGTTATTTTGACAGCGAAAAGGAACACACGGAAAATCCCGTGAATACACTTTTAAGGTAGGTGCAGAAATGTCACGGCTTAAATTGAAGGGTGACGGAAAAATAATAGAGCTTCTGTTTGAAGATACCTCAGGCTTTGAAGAAGCTCTGGCTTTAATCAAGGAAGAAGCTGAAAAGTACAAACAATTCTTCAGCAAGGAGGAGTCGGAGTTTTCATATGACGGGATTGAGCTTAGCTATAATGAAGAGGTAGAATTAAATAAACAGCTTAAATCAATTTTCGGCAGAAAAACACATCTTGCAGGAAAAAACAAACTGTCCGATGAAGAAATAAAATATTCGCTTTCCCCCGAAGAAGAAATTACAAAGGTGATATGCCGAACAGTAAGAAGCGGTGAAAAAATAGTGTCACGGGGCGGAATCACGGTCTATGGTGATGTGAACCCCGGAGCAGAGCTTGTAGCCGAGGGAAATATTGTTGTTCTTGGTACGCTGCGGGGCGTTGCCCAGACAAAAAAGGGAAAAAGCGTTTTTGCCGCAGCTATGATACCGGGGCAAATAAAAATAGGCAGTGTCATATCATACAACAAAAAAAATAAAAATGTCGGTATGGCAGTTGCCAAGGCTGAAAACGGCGAAATTATCTTGGAATGTTTATAAAATATGTATGGACTAATTTTAAATTCTGTGATAAAATACCCACAGGGGTGAAAATGAATGAGTGAGGTAATTGTTGTTACAAGCGGTAAGGGCGGTGTCGGAAAAACTACAACAACGGCAAATATCGGTGCAGCACTGGCTCTTAGCGGCAAAAAGGTTGCAATGATAGATACAGATATAGGTCTGCGCAATCTCGATGTTATCATGGGTCTTGAAAACAGAATAGTATATGACCTTGTAGATGTTGTGGAAAATAAATGTACATACGCCAAAGCTCTTGTGAGAGACAAGCGTTTTGAAAATTTATTTTTACTTCCTGCGGCTCAGGGTCGAGATAAAAGTGCAGTCACAACTACTCAGATGAAGCATTTGATTCGCCAGATGGAGGATAGCTTTGATTTTATAATAATTGACTGTCCGGCAGGAATAGAACAAGGCTTTGAAAATGCCGTGGCAGCGGCGAAGAAAGCAATAGTTGTCGCAATGCCGGAGGTTTCAAGTGTCCGTGACGCTGATAGAATTATAGGACTTTTGGAAAAGCATGACATTAAGGATATCCGCCTTGTTATTAACAAGCTCAGACCGAAAATGGTAGAAAGCGGAAATATGCTTGGAATTGACGATATGCTGGAAATTTTGGCGATTGATTTGTTGGGTGTTGTGCCTGATGATGAGGAAATAATTATTGCGGCAAATAAGGGTGAATATGTTTCCTCAAGCAATAAGTCCCTGGCAGGACAAGCATACAGAAATATCGCAATGCGCCTTGATGGGGCTGAGGTTGAACTGGTTAAGTTTAAAAAACCGTTTTTGGCATCTCTCTTTAAGAGAAAGCAGGGCGCACGCATATGAGAATAATATTTTTTAAAAAAGCCTTTTGTGCTTCAGGAAAGGAAGCAAAAAGCAGGCTTGAAAAGGTGATTTTAAATGACCGTGACAATATTTCACAGTCAATAACTGTTGAAAAGCTCAGAAAAGAGCTGACAGATATTTTGTATAAATATTCAGACGCAGCTTATCCGTGCCCCACTGTTTCAATTAAAAAAAACGGAGACGGATTTGATATTGCGGCGCAAATAAATCAACTTGTATAAGCAGAAAGGAAGTAACAAAAGATGAATATTGCACTCATAGCTCATGACAAAAAAAAGGAACTTATGGTTCAGTTTTGTATTGCTTATAAGGGAATACTGTCAAAACACAATCTTTGCGCCACGGGAACAACAGGTGGTCTTGTAAACGAGGCAACAGGGCTTGAGGTTCACCGATTTTTATCAGGACCTCAGGGCGGTGACCAGCAAATCGGGGCACGCATAGCATATGATGAAATTGACCTTGTTTTGTTCTTCCGTGACCCGCTTACCGCACAGCCCCATGAGCCTGATGTAAGCGCACTTTTCAGGCTTTGTGATGTGCATAATATTCCCCTTGCTACAAATGTGGCAACGGCTGAAGTCTTGGTTCGCGGACTTGAGCGCGGAGATCTTGATTGGCGTGATATTGTTAATCCCAATAAGGGGAAGTCTTTCTGATTACAAAGGAGAAATTTTTATGAGTATGAATTCTACGCCTGCCTCAGGCAGACTGCATATAGGCTTCTTCGGAAGAAGAAATGCCGGTAAGTCAAGCCTTGTAAATGCATTTACAGGGCAAAGCGTTTCCGTTGTATCAAATGTAGCCGGAACAACCACTGACCCTGTAAAAAAAGCCATGGAGCTTTTACCTCTTGGCCCTGTTATGATTGTGGACACTCCGGGCTTTGATGATGAAGGCTTGCTGGGAGAGCTTCGTATTGAGAAAACAAAGCAGGTTCTTGCAACCATTGATATTGCCGTTTTGGTATGCGATATACAAGAAGGGCTTAAACAGTGTGACAATGAGCTGATAAGCATATTTAAAGAAAAAAATGTTCCTTATGTAATCGTTTACAATAAGGCTGACCTTAAGAGTGAATTTTCGCCTGAAAGCGATAATTCAATTTGTGTAAGCGCATTAAATGGGGATAAAATTTATGAGCTTAAGGAAAAAATAGCACACATTGTCCCCGTGAAGCAGGAAGCACAGAGCATCGTGGGAAGCTTTTTGAAAAGGGGAGAGTTTGCCGTTTTGGTAACGCCCATTGATTCAGCGGCTCCGAAAGGAAGAATGATTCTTCCCCAGCAACAGGTTATCCGTGATGTTTTAGAAGTCGGCGGGGCGTCTGTAACGGTTCAGGTGGATATGCTTGACAAAACTCTTTCTAACCTTAAAGAAAAAGCTGCCGTTGTAATAACGGACAGCCAGGCTTTTGAGGCGGTTTCCAAAATAACGCCAAAGGATATTAAGCTTACATCATTTTCTATTCTTATGGCAAACTATAAGGGCTTTCTTGAAACGGCGGTCAAAGGTGTAAAAAAGCTGGACATGCTTAAAGACGGCGACAAGGTGCTTATTGCCGAGGGCTGCACACACCACCGTCAGTGCGATGATATAGGAAGTGTAAAGCTTCCCCGATGGATAGGTGGCTTCACCGGCAAAAAGCTTGATTATACCATAGTGCCGGGGCATGAATTTCCTGAGGATTTATCACCCTATGCTGTTGTTATTCACTGCGGCGGATGTATGATTACGGAAAGAGAAGTTAAAAATCGTATGGAGCAGGCAGTTAAGCAGGGTGTAGCATTTACAAATTACGGAATTACAATCGCTCATATCCACGGAATACTTGCACGCAGTCTTGAAGTTTTCCCCAATATAGCAAAAATTGTTTCACAATAATGTTATAGACAAATCTTCTGTGCGTATTAGATGTATTTCTTTCTTCTGACTTTTCGCATAGCGGATTGTAAACGCCGTACCGCCCTGTAAAACTCCGTTCCAGGCGGCAATAAGACGGTCACAGTTATCAACCATAAACCTGTTTCTCGTAAGCATACAGCTGCTTGAGTAAAACGGGCTTATGATTGTTTTACTGTTACATTGACTTAAAATTTTATTATAGCGTTCTTTGTCAGACTCCCTCCAACCTTTTTCCTGCCCCAGGCAGGGAATAGCGGCGTGAAGCCTGACATCTTTATATTTTTTTTGCATATCAAGAATGATTTCAGCCGCATAAATATCAACGCCGAGAGCCATACCGCAATAAAAATCATAATATCCGTCATGTATGGACTCTTCGATAAGATTTCTCAAAATTTTTTTAAATTTAGTACAACGATCATCCGATTCGTTATTTCCCCAGGGGAGCTTTTGCGGTCTGTGACCGGTAAAACAACAGTACATATAAATCAATCCTAACTTCATGATATAATAAGTATAGCACATAAATTTTAAAAATGCAAACATTTGTTCGTAAAAGAATAAAAATTTAGTATAAAATTTCAAAAATTGGACTATACTTACAGTGAAGGAGTTGAATTTTATGGATAATACGGCGTTGGTTATTGCCATTATCGGGGCAATCAACTGGGGTAGTATAGGTCTTTTCGGAGTAGACCTTGTGGCAACCTTATTCGGCGGGCAGACTGCTATTCTCAGCAGAATTATCTATACCGTTGTAGGGCTTGCGGGACTTTGGTGCATAACACTTTTGTTTAAAGACAAGGTTCCTGCCCGTAACAATCATTGACAAAATAATTCCGTACAAAAGGGAAGCCGTAAAAATCGTCGAGGGATTTTTACGGCTTCCTTCTTGTTTGTATTGACTTTGAAGTGTTTAATTGATAAAATATCTTTATACAAAATGCGGGAGTGATTCAATGAATAAATATATTGGAGATAAATTGTTTTATAAAAAAACGCTTGCAATAGCAGTTCCTATTATGGTGCAGCAGGGAATAACCAATTTTGTAAATCTGCTTGACAGCATAATGGTAGGGCAAATCGGAACAGAACAAATG
>JAXJXW010000140.1:0-2711 GCA_036307325.1 Clostridia bacterium | reverse complement strand
GATTTTGAAAGGTAAATTTCCGATCTATCTTTGTTAAAATGCTCGCAAATTGGCGCCTTTCAAAGACGACAAGCCAAAAGATCCCTAAATTTCGCCATTTAAGGCGGGTTCAAATTGGCACCGTCAGGCTAAATAAAATGTGAAATCAGCCTTTTAGGGCTGATTTCCTTTTAAGGGTGGTTTTATGACAAAGATAGTTTTAGTTGGTATAAACGGAAAAATGGGACAAGTTATCTGCAGAATAATAGATTCATATGACAATGCAGAAATTGTTTGCGGCGTTGATATAAACACGGAAGAAAAAAACGGCGTTCCCGTGTATTCCGATTTTAATGATGTAAAAGAGGACTGTGATGTAATAATTGATTTTTCACACCCCTCCTCACTGGATTCTACGCTCAATTACGCTGTCAGAGAAAATAAAGGGGTTGTTATTGCTACTACGGGTTATAATTCTGAGGGTATATTAAAAATAAAAAATGCCGCTGAAAAAATACCTGTATTTTTCAGTGCGAACATGTCGCTGGGTGTGAATCTTATAATTGAGCTTGCAAAAAAAGCAACTGCAATATTAAGTGAAGGCTTTGATATTGAAATTGTTGAAAAGCATCACAATCAGAAAATTGACGCACCAAGCGGAACGGCACTTGCCATTGCTGACGCTATAAACGGTATCTGTGACAATTCAAATGACTATGTTTATGACAGACATAGCAGCCGCAAAAAGCGCGGAAAGAAGGAAATCGGCATCCACTCTGTTCGGGGCGGCACAATAGTCGGTGAGCATGAGATTATTTTTGCCGGAACTGATGAAATAATAGAAATCAAGCACACTGCAATGAGTAAGGAAATTTTTGCCGTGGGCGCAGTTAAGGCAGCTGTATATTTAAAAGATAAGACGGCGAAATTATATAATATGAATGATCTTATAAATTTCTAATCGGAGGCGTCTGTTAATGAAGAGAACTCGTTTGGAAGACAGAGTACTCCCCGAATACACACGGGGCGAAGAAATTTTTAACATGGTTTCACATATCGTTGGCGGAGCACTGGGAGTTGTTTATCTTGTTCTGTGCGTAGTTATGGCGGCAATGCATCACAATGCAATGGGCGTTGTTACAAGTGCAATTTACGGAACATGCGTTATTGCGCTCTTTACAATGTCCAGTATATATCACGGGCTGCATAACTCAATGGCGAAAAAGGTGCTTCAGGTAATAGACCACTGCACAATTTATTTTATGATTGCCGGAACATATACACCTATTGCACTCTGTGCTGTTCGCGAAAAAAATGCCGTTATCGGCTGGGTTTTGTTTGGAGTTATCTGGGGGGTAACCTTTGTTGCAAGCGCATTTACCGCTATTGACCTTAATAAGTACAAGCTCCTCTCTATGATATGTTATCTTGCCATGGGTTGGGGAATTGTAGGCTTTTGGAAAATAACCTATGAGGCATTGGGTATGGGCGGTGCCGCTTTCCTAATAATCGGAGGCGTGCTTTATACTATTGGTGCAATTTTGTACTCATTAGGCAAAAAGAAAAGATATATTCACTCCTTGTTTCATTTATTCGTCAATGTTGCAAGTTTGATGCATTTCTTCTGTATTTTCTTCTATGTGGTGTAAGCTATGAATAAAACAACTTTAAAAGGCGGAGCAATGCTTGCCCCCGTTCCGCCCACTCTTATTTCCTGCGGTGACGGTGAAACGAAAAATATTTTTACGGTTGCGTGGACAGGAATCATGTGCACCGACCCTGCGGTAACTTATATATCAGTTCGCCCGTCACGATATTCTTATGATATTATTGAAAAAACAGGTGAATTTGTTATAAATCTTGTTCCCGCCTCCTTGGCACGGGCTTGTGACACCTGCGGCGTAAAAAGCGGGCGTGATGTTAATAAGTGGGAATTGTTTAATCTTCACCCACAAAGTGCATCGCAAGTAAATGCGCCGTTGATTGAAGAATGCCCTGTAAATATTGAATGCTCTGTTCGTGAAAAGCTTTCTCTGGGAACTCATGATGTTTTTATAGCAGATATTCTTGCCGTAAATGTTGACAGTAATCTTATTGATAAAAACGGCAAAGTTTGTCTTTGGAAAGCTAATTTGTTGGCATATGCCCACGGCAGCTACTATACCCTTGGCAAGCATATAGGAGATTTCGGCTTTTCTGTGAGAAAGAAAAGCACAAAAAGGAAAAAGACCGGAAAATTTAATTAAACAAATGGCAGGTATGAGAAGTCACCTGAGATGTGACACTCATACCTGCCATTTTCATATTATTTATCGAACCACATTCGCACAATATCTTGCATTTTACCTTCAAACATTACTCTGTCACGCTCTGTTTTGTAAATTTTCATTTTGGGGTCTATGGCGGCCATGCTTTCCAGACACTTGACAGACGCTTCATTTTCCGCCAGTGCCGTAACATAAACAAGATCATCCTTTACTATTTTACGGGCTTCTCTTACGGCACACATTGCAAGCTTGGTGCCGTAACCCTTTCCCCTGGCGGATTTTCTTACGAAAATTCCCATGTGTCCGCCAAAATTTCTCAAAAAATCATTAAGTTCAGGCCGAATGTTTATTGTGCCGATATATTCCCCGTTCTCAACGCACCAGAAGGTTACATTGGGCAAAAAGCCTTCGGGAAGATTTATTCCGTTTGCGTGATTTTCAAAATCTTCTATAACGGTGTCCTTC
>JAXJXW010000139.1:0-2518 GCA_036307325.1 Clostridia bacterium | reverse complement strand
ATGTATAAGGGTGTCATTTATGCAACCGCCGCCAAAGGAAATACTTTCGGTGATGAAATTGATGTTTTTCTTGTCCGAAGAGAATATGTAAAGGGCAAGAGGGGAGGGCTTTGTGCGAATTACTAACGCCGCTTCATTTATGGAGCTGTATGTGAGAATGGGAAGCAGGGGACCAAATATTTCTTCTCCCATAACAGCATCCTCCCAATTTGCATTATCAATGATTGTTGGGGCAATTTTAAGCCGGTTTTTATCAGTATCACCGCCAAATGCCGTCTTGTTTTTGTCAATAAGTGAAACAAGGCGTAAGAAATGTTTTTCGTTTATAATTTTGCCGTAATTTTCGTTTTCAATGGGATTTTCGCCGTATTGCTTTTTAATCTCTTCTTTTAAAGCGGATATAAGCTTTTCTTTTACGCTTTCATGGCAGTAAATATAATCGGGGGCAACGCAGGTCTGACCGCAATTTATAAATTTGCCGAAAACTATTCTTTTTGCCGCAAGCTTTATGTTGGCAGTTTCGTCAACAATGCACGGACTTTTACCTCCAAGCTCAAGGGTGATTGGAATAAGCTTTTCCGCAGCATGGCGCATTACCTCTTTGCCTACGGTCTTTCCGCCGGTAAAAAAGATATAGTCAAAATTAAGCTCCAGCAGACACTGATTTTCCTCACGGCCGCCGTTTATTACCGTAATATATTCGGGAGGGAATGCACTTTTAATCATTTTTTCAAGTACGGATGCCGTATTCGGAGCATATGCGCTTGGCTTTAAAACAACTGTGTTTCCCGCAGCGATAGCGTCAACAAGGGGGTCAACAGTAAGCAGAAACGGATAGTTCCACGGACTCATTATTAAAACATTTCCGTAGGGAGACGGCTTTTCAAAGCTGTGTGAATAAAAGTGTGCAATGGGCGTATGCACTCTTTTCTCCTTTGCAAATGCTTTAACATGGCGAAGCATATATGAAATTTCGCTTTTAACCAGTCCTATTTCACACATGTAGCTTTCAGACTTGCTTTTTCCAAGGTCTTTTTGCAGTGCGGCGTAAATTTCATCCTCAAAGCTTTCGATTGCATTTCTTAATTTCTTTAAAGCGGTTTTACGGCTTTGCACCGTGCGGGTTGCTCCCGATTCAAAAAACTTTTTCTGGTTCTCAAGAATTTTTGCGGCTTCAATTGCATTCACTGTATTTTACCTGCCCTTCTGTAAATTCTTTTCAGTTCATCTTTATCCCACAATATGGGAACAGGGTAGAGAGGATTTGCCTCTTTATCAGCATGATTGCTAAGGGTTTCAATATCCTCTTTTTTTATACCGTCTATATAGTCGGGTATGCCAAGACGGCGATTAAGAGCGTAAATCTCCTTAATAAAATCCTTTGCAAGCTCGGAATCGTCAGCATCAGGCTTTCCTATATTCGATATTCGTGCAAGTTTTGCAAGCTTTTTGTAGACAGAGCTGCCGTACATCTCCAGAACAATAGGCAGAAGAATTGCATTGGTAAGCCCGTGGGGCATGTTATATTTGCCACTCAGGGAATGTGAAACGGCGTGAATATAGCCAACATAAGAACGGGTAAAAGCCCTTCCTGCCAGGTGCGACGCAAGGAGCATGGCTTTCTCGGCATTGGCACTTTCATGAGAAGATGATTTTTCTATATTTTCAAATATCAGCTTTACTGACTTTTCAGCGTCTGCTCGTGTGCCTTTGGTGGTTGAACGGCCTATATATGCCTCTATGGCATGGGTAAGTGCATCCATGCCGGTTGCCGCAGCAATATTTTGCGGCAGTGTATGAACAACAGAGGAATCCAGCACCGCATATGAAGGGATAAGGGGAAAATCATTTATCACATATTTCAGTCTGGTTTTACTGTCAACAATGACGGAGGCAAGGGTGGTTTCACTGCCTGTCCCCGCAGTTGTGGGAACGGCAACTATTGTGGGTGTTCGTCTAATAACCTTTAATATGCCTGCCATCTTTTTTAAATCAGTTTTAGGTCTTGCAACACACGCTCCAACGGCTTTGGCACAGTCCATTGGCGAGCCTCCGCCGAAAGCAATCAGAAAATCGCAGTTATGGCTTTTATAATGCGAAAGAGCTTCCATAACCATATGGGTTGTGGGGTTTTGCTCTGTTTTATCGTAAACGGCATATTTGTAATTGTTTTTTGCAAGCTCCTCTTCAAGTGGCTTTATAAGCCCCAGCTGCCTTATTGACCTATCGGTTACTATCAGTGGACAAGATAAATTCTTTTCTCCTGCAATTTTTACAATATCAGAGATTTTTTCCAGCTGCACAGGGTCACGATAGGGAAGAAGGGGCAGTGCAATTCTGAAAACAGTCTGAAAGACTCTGCAATATATCTTTTTTAAAATATTCATTTGGCAAATTCCTCCAATTACGCATATTTTAATCTACACAATGTCATTTTATCACAAAAAATCCATTTATCAATAGCATGTTTTTTTTATGTCAAAAAATGAGTGTTAAATAGTCAATGATGGGTGACACT
>JAXJXW010000138.1:0-3224 GCA_036307325.1 Clostridia bacterium | reverse complement strand
GTGTATGTGTTATAAAAATTAATGATGATTGCTTATTCCGGGTAGAAAATAATGAGCTTATTTGGCAAGGTGAGATTGGCTTGGATAACAAACCCTATTGGGAAGACAGTTATCAAGGAAACCGCCGCCATGTTAAGCTGTATGACCCAGTGACTGAAACCTGCCGTGATTTCGGCAGAAAAGCATTGGCCATGGAGAAAATAGAGCAATTAGATAACTGCACTTTACGCATATATTTAAAAGATAAGTCGGTAAATCTTCCGGCCGGCAGCGTTATTCAAACTCGTAATATTGTCCGCGACCAGACCGGAAGCCTTTTTCAGCGATGTAAAAACCTTCTTTTTGACGGCCTTCGCATTAAATTTATGCACGGTTTGGGTATGGTTTCTCAGTTCTGCGAAAATGTTACATACAGAAACTGCGATTTCACTCCCGGCAGAGGCAGAACAATTGCAAGCACCGCCGATTTCTTTCAGTTTTCGGGCTGCAAAGGCAATCTTGTTGTTGAGAACTGCCAAGCACAGGGCGCCCATGATGACTACATAAATGTGCACGGAACGCATTTGCAAATCATTGAGAAAAACGACACCGATAAATGCATTACGGTCAGATTTATGCATGATGAGTCATGGGGCTTTCAAGCATTTGATGTCGGAGATGAAATAGAATTCATTAAATGGAACACGCTTATTCCTTACGCAAAATCAAAAGTCAAAGAGTTTAAAAAATTGAATGATACCGATATTATGCTTTATCTTGAATGCGAACTACCGGATTTGATTCTTAATAAAGACGTTGTTGAGAATGCAACATGGACGCCTAATTTGTTTGTGAGAAATAACCATTTCGGTTCAACTGCCGGCCGCGGAATTCTTTGCACAACCCGCGGAGAAGTCATAATCGAAAATAACTGTTTTTATAAACTTTGGGGACCTGCGCTTCTTATTGAGGATGATTGCAATTTTTGGTTTGAGTCGGGCTACACAAATGAAATAGTTTTCAGAAACAATCATGTTGTTGGCTGTGATTACGGAGTTACGTTCGACGGAGCACCAATAATTCGTTATACGCCAAAAGTGATGGATGAAACATCAGAATCATTCGTACACGGTTCCTTGGTTCTTCAAAATAATATTTTTGAAAAATCTCAATTCAAAGAACATTCAATTCACCTTGAATACTTAAAAAAAGCAGACATTTCGGGCAATGTATTTGACGCACCTTATACAATTTCAACACACTGTGTCGGCAGCGTGCAAGATAAAAATAATATAATTAAAAACAACTGATTATAAATCAAAAACGGATGAAAGATTACATAAATTTATTTCTCCACTCCGGAAGAAAAAATCACGACGGCAGCTATTCAGGAGTGGAGTATTATAGCAAAACATTGTGACAAATTCCTATTTACGGAGGTAAAAAATGTATTTTAATTTAAATAATTTCAGCAAGAAAATAATAAACGAAAACGGATTGAACGATACCGTTGTTGAAACCGTAATCAACAACGATACTCTTGATTTGTATGTAACAGCAAAGAATGACAAGGTCAAATTCATCGAACTCGAATGGTGCTTTGACAGTGATGAGGATCTTTATGTGCTCGGTGATGTATGGGAGCGCAGCTACGGTGAGCTTGAATTTAAAAAGCTTTGTGATAATGACAGATATATGCCCTGGTATTTTATTGCAACCGATAAAACAAAGTGCTTCTGCTTCGGTGTTAAAACACAGCCCAACGCTTTTATCAGTTTCAGCTATACTTCAGACGGAATTAAAGCGTTAATCGATTGCAGAAACGGCGGATGCGGTGTTGAATTAAACGGCAGAAAGCTTCACATTGCAACGTTTGTATATAAAAAATATGATTCTGCCGATGTGTATGCTAATCTTCACGATTACTGTAAAACTCTTTGCGATAATCCCACTCTGCCGACGGAAAGAGTATACGGCGGCAACAACTGGTATTATGCTTACGGAAAAAGCAGTTACGGTGAAATTATTTCCGATACAAAACTTCAGGCAGAGCTTGCAAAAGAAATTGAAAACAAACCGTTTGAGGTTATTGATGATTGCTGGGAGATTAATTCATGCGAAGGCCCGTGGATACCCAACGAAAAGTTCGGCGACATGAAAAAACTTGCCGACGAAATAAGAGAAATCGGAGCAAGACCCGGTATATGGGTAAGGCTTCTCCACAACAGAGACACATCAATAACAGACGAAATGAGGATCCTGCGAAACGGTAAAAGAGAATATCTTGACCCAACTCACCCCGAAGTGAAAACATACATCAAGTCGGATATCGAAAGAATAAAAAGCTGGGGATATGAGCTTCTCAAACATGATTTCACAACGTTTGACCTTTTCGGAAGCTGGGGTAAGGATCTTAATGAAACAATAACAATAATTGATGATTGGCATTTTTACGACAGAACAAAAACCAATGCCGAAATCGTGCTTGATCTTTACAGACTTATAAAAGAGGCGGCAGGAGATATGTATATCATCGGATGTAACACGGTTTCTCATCTGTGCGCAGGTCTTGTTCAAATCAACAGAACAGGTGAAGATACAAGCGGCAGGGAATGGGCCAGAACAAAGAAAATGGGTGTTAACACCCTTGCATTCCGCCTTGCACAAAACGAAGCATTTTATATGTGCGATGCTGACTGCGTGGGCATTCTTGACGATAACATTCCTTGGGAAAAGAACAAGCAATGGCTTCATTTGCTTTCTTACAGCAACACACCGCTTTTTGTATCTTGCGCAGATAAATTGACTGACGAACAGAAAAAAGACCTTACCCAAGCCTATAGAGTTTATCAGGATATTCACACAATCAAACCAATTGACATATTCGAGAATCTCACTCCGTCAAAATGGGAAATCGACAATAAAATAATCGAGTACCATTGGTAATGCAAATTTTAATTTTAGAACTGTAATTGACTAAAAAATTCCCTTTGCGATATGATTATTCCAACATATCACAGGGGAATTTTCTATGAAAGCAGTTATTTACCCCCGCTATTTCCCCGGCAGCCGGCGTGAGGAATTTGTTGAACATAAATTTATACTTGTATTTTTAAGTTTTTATAGTATAATTAGTTCATAACAATAATGGAGGAAATCGTTATGTTCTTTATCTCTGTTCGACGCAGACGAAGATAGCTTGTATCTTGTTTAGGTACAGGCTCAATTTGCTATGTGCCTGACAG
>JAXJXW010000137.1:0-10154 GCA_036307325.1 Clostridia bacterium | reverse complement strand
CGTCAAGAATAAGGCGTATTCCACGCTTTTTCGCACTTTTTGCCAAATCCTCAAAATCCTTGTTGCTTCCCAGATTGTCATCAATCTGCTCATAGTCGGAACTGTCATATCTGTGGTTTGAAAATGCCTTAAAAATGGGGTTTAAGTATATTGCCGTAACACCAAGCTCTGCAATATAATCAAGCTTTTCCTCAATTCCCTTAAGGGTTCCGCAGAAAAAGTCATTTGACAGATATTCGCCGCCAAACTGGTCAGGCCGATAGAACGGCTCATCGCCCCACTCCCGTTTAATTCCGTGGCAGCATGCGGCGTCCTTAGAAAAAAACCTGTCGGGAAATATTTGATATATAATAGCATTTTTTGCCCAGTCCGGTGTTTTAAAATCCTTGTCATAAACCGTTATCTGATAAAGGCTTTGGGGAAATTCCGCCTGCATTTGCCCCAAGCCCCCAAGGTGATAGTCGTTATTTCCGTAATACATTTTTTCGCCGTCGGCGATAACTTCAAAGGAATAAAACAAAACCCCTGCTTCAACGGGAGTTTCAATAAAACACTCATAAATGCGGCTGCCGCCTATATCGTAAGAATAGTGCATTTCTATATTTCTGCCTAAAATGCAACAAACAACGCTTTCGGGAATCCCCGAAGAGCGCACTGATAAATTAAGTCTGACCTTTGTTTCTGTCTTTACCGCACCTAACGGGCAGCGGTAAAGCTGCTTGTGAGAATCATGTTCGATTTGCAAGTTAAACCACCTCATAATGATATTATAAACCTTTTTTTCCAAAACACAATAATTTTCTTGTAAAAAAGAGAGTAATAATGTATAATTATAAGGACATGTTATTTTGAATCGGAGGTAAAAATGAAGACATTTTTGCTTACTGTTCCGACTTTTTTCGGAACCGAATCAATCCTTGCACATGAAATACGCAGTCTTGGCTACGAAACAACCGAGGTTGTAGACGGGCGTGTAACCTTTGAAGGCGACATGGAGGCTATTGCCCTTGCAAATGTGAATTTGCGCTGCGGCGAAAGAGTGCTGATAAAAATGGCGCAGTTTAAGGCACAAACCTTTGAAGAGCTTTTTGAAGGTGTATATAGCATTGATTGGCAGCTTTTTATACAATCAGACTGTGCCTTCCCCGTGAAGGGAAATTCACTTAAAAGCGTTCTTTCAAGCGTTCCCGCCTGCACAAGCATTGTGAAAAAGGCAGTTGTTAAAAAGCTTTCCGCAAAATACGGTGTGGAGCATTTTGAAGAAACGGGTCCAATCATGCGAATACAGTTTTCTCTTCTTCGTGATGTTGCAACAATATATCTTGATACTACGGGAGATGCACTTTATAAGCGGGGCTACCGTGAAAGGGGCGTTGCCGCACCCCTTAGGGAAACCCTTGCCTTTGCAATGGTTGATATAACAAGGTGGCGTGGTGACAGACCCTTTGCAGACCCATTTTGCGGCAGTGGCACAATTCCCATTGAGGCGGCACTTTACGCAAAAAATATTGCACCGGGAATAAACAGAAAATTTGTCAGCGAAAGTTGGCGCATTATGGGAAAAGGGCTTTACGAGGATGTGCGTACAGAGGCACGGGATAATGAAAATCGCAGTGCGCCCACATGCATAATGGCGTCAGACATTGATAAAGACGCTTTGGAGCTTGCCATGAGCAACGCAAAAAAAGCAGGTGTTGCAGACGCAATAACATTCACCTGTTGTGACGCCAAGGATGCACAGATTTTTGAAGGAAAGGGCGTTATAGTGTGCAATCCGCCTTACGGCGAAAGACTCCTTGACAAGAAAAAATGTGAGGCCCTGTACAAAATGATGGGCGAAAAGTTTTCAAAATACCCAAATGCAGGCAAGTATATTCTCACCAGCCACCAGGAGTTTGAAAAATTTTACAACCGTGAGGCTGATAAAAAGCGAAAGCTCTACAACGGAATGCTTAAATGTTATTTGTATCAGTATTTTAAATAAATTTTGTGCATAACCTTTAATGAGGTGAATGCAATGAAGGAAAAGATAAAAAAGGCGGCTTTTTCATTTGTATACAGAAGCATTATTTGTCTGTGCCTGTTTACCGTGCTATTGGCACTTGACAGATTTGTGCCCCAAATCGGCGAAAAATGTGTGAATGCAGTTAAAAGCAATATTGACCTGGGTGCGGCGGGGGAAAGTTTAAGCTGCTTTTTAAAGGAGATTTTACAGTGAGAGAAAAGATAGAAAAAATTTTAAAACGGGTGCAGAAGGCAACCCATTACAGCGGGGGAGAGCTTAACAGCGTTGTAAAGGACCCCAAAGAGGTACGCATCAGATATGCGTTTGCATTCCCTGATACTTATGAGGTTGGTATGAGCCATTTGGGAATGAAAATTTTATACCATGTTTTAAATCAGCGGGAGGACACCTATTGCGAAAGAACCTTTGCGCCGTGGATAGATATGGAAAAAGAAATGCGTGACGAGGGGGTGCCCCTTTTTACAAATGAAACGCACACACCCGTTAAGGATTTTGACTTTTTGGGTATCACACTTCAATATGAAATGTGTTATTCAAATGTTTTAAATATGCTTGAGCTTGCAGGGATTCCCCTTTTGAGCAAGGACAGAACAAAAGATGACCCCTTTGTAAACGGCGGCGGCCCATGTGCCTACAATGCTGAACCCCTTGCGGACTTTTTTGACTTTTTCACAATGGGTGAGGGTGAAGAGGTTATAAATGAGCTGATGGACACCTATAACGAATGGAAGGAAAGCGGCGAGGACAGGGAAGGCTACTTAAAGCGCATTGCGAAAATTGAGGGGATTTATGTTCCGTCATTTTATGATGTGGAATATAACGAGGACCAAACGGTTAAGAGCATTACCCCCAACTGCCCTGAGGCTAAGCCAAAAGTAAGGAAACGCATAATCTCAGACCTTGACAGCGTTTCTTATCCCGATAAAATAATAGTTCCCTTCTCAGACATTGTTCATGACAGGGCAAATATTGAGGTTTTCAGAGGATGTATCCGAGGCTGCCGTTTTTGCCAGGCAGGGATGATTTACCGCCCTGTGCGTGAAAAAACGCCTGCAACGCTTTTGTGTGACGCAAAGAATCTCATTGATGCCACAGGCTATGAGGAAATGGGTCTTTCAAGCCTGTCAACAAGCGACTATACACAGCTTGAAACCCTGTCTGACGAGCTTTTAAAGCTGACGGAGGGGGAGAAGGTTTCTCTTTCACTGCCTTCACTCAGAGTTGATAATTTCAGCCTTGACCTTATGAAAAGGGTGCAGAAGGTTCGCAAAAGCGGACTGACCTTTGCACCGGAGGCAGGCAGTCAGCGGCTGAGAGATGTAATAAACAAAAATGTTACGGAGGAGGACCTGACAAAGGCGGCAACCCTTGCATTTGAAGGTGGCTGGGAAAATGTGAAGCTTTATTTCATGATAGGGCTTCCGTATGAAACAAAAGAGGATATAAAAGGTATTGCCGACCTTGCACAAAAGGTTGTGGAATGCTATTATTCCAGTGAAAAAACCAATAAAAGACGCTCTCCCTCGGTTCATCTGAGTGTGGCAAGCTTTGTTCCCAAGCCCTTTACACCCTTTCAGTGGGCGGCGCAGAACACCATGAACGAGCTTGGGGAAAAACAGCTTTATCTTAAGGGAGAAATAAAAAACCGCCATGTGCGCTATAATTATCATCAAAGCGATGTTAGCGTGCTTGAGGGTGTTTTTGCCCGCGGTGACAGAAGGCTGGGAAAGGTTTTGTTAAGAGCGCATGGGCTGGGCTGCAAGCTTGACGGCTGGAATGAGTGCTTTAACCTTGACGCATGGAAGCAGGCGTTTGAGGATTGCGGCATTGACATGGCTTTTTATACGAGAAGCAGGTCATATGAAGAGGTATTACCTTGGGATATAGTGGATATAGGCGTTACGAAGAAGTTTATGATAAACGAAAATGAAAAGGCAAAGCAGGCGGCAACAACTCCCAATTGCCGTGAAAAATGCAGCGGATGCGGTGCGGCGGCACTTTGCAAGGAAAAGAAAGGTTGTGTTTGCTTTGAGTGATTACTATTTCAGATATGAAAAAACCGATAATGCCCGCTATGTATCACATCTTGATTTCGTGAGAATGTTCGGCAGGGCAATGCGAAGGGCACATCTTCCCATTGCTTTTTCCGAAGGGTTTAACCCCCACCCCCTTATTGGGTTTGCGCTTCCCCTTTCAGTGGGCTATACAAGCCAGTGTGAGCTTATAGAAATTTCTCTTACGGAAAGCCTTTCTCCGTCAGTTGTTATGGACAAGCTTAACAGTGTGCTTCCCTGCGGCGTACGCCTTCTAAGCGCACATGAAGGGAAAAGCAGAATGAAAAAGCTTGATATTGCCCTTTACCGTGTTAAGCCTGAAAATATGCCCTGCAGTGTGGCGGAGTTTTTGGAGAACAAGGAAATCATTATTGATAAGAAAACAAAAAGCGGAATCAAGGAAACCGATATTCGGGGAGATATAAAGGAAATAACTCTTGACGGGGAATATATATATATGACCCTCAGTGCAGGAAGCCGTGCCAATCTTAAGCCTGAAACGGTTATTAAGGCAATGGAAAAATATATTGACGGATATACAAGCGGTGATTGTGACTATCACCGTCTCAAAATATTTGACGCCGATATGAAGGAAATCTGATTTAACTTCTAAGGGAAATGATATACAAAAGAAAGGATTGATGAAATGGCGGGGTTATTGGGCTTTTTTGATTACAATAAACCGGGGAAAGGACTCAGGAAAGAGGATGTTCAAAAGGAGGGCTTACCCCTTTATTTTGATATATTATGGAGGCGTATAGGAAAGCTTCTTTTACTTAATTTAATTTATCTTTTGTTTTCAATTCCCGCAATTGCAGCACTTTGGTTTGTATCAATCTACGGCATTGCATGGCTTGCCTCTGTTGTGGATATAGATATAGCTAAAATATCCGTAGAATGGTTTGAACTGGGCATGATTTCAACCGCAGCTTTGGTTTTCGTTTTCGGAACGGGTGCGCCAAGTGCCGGTATGGCGTATGTAATCCGTGAATTTGTGCGTGATACCCATTCCTGGGTGTGGAGTGATTTTAAAGATAACTTCAAAAGCAATTTCCTTCAGGCAACGGCAGTGTTTTTGCTTGATATGCTGATAATTGCGGCGTGCTTTGTGGGCTTTATTTTTTACAGGTATGAGGTAACGGGCAGTGTATCTACTGTGCTTTGCGTCGTGACAGTTGTGGCATTTGCCATTTTTACAATGATGCATTTATACATTTATCCCATTATGGTTACCTTCAAGCTGAAAATCAGAGATATTTACAGAAATTCGTTTTTGATTGTACTGGCGCGTCTTCCGTGGAATGTTCTGGTTGCTTTAGTTTCAGCTATACTTGTGTATGTAATTATTTATCTTGCGATAAACTCATTTATAGGAGTTATAGCTTTGTTGTTTGCATTTATTCCCATACTTGTTTTCACACAAATGTTTATGACAAATTCCGTAATAGAAGAGCTGCTTCTTAAGCCTGCTCTCAAAGACAATGGAGAGAAAGAGGCGGAGGAGCCTGATTTTGACGATGAATTGCATGAAGAAGAGCAGGAGTGATTAAAATGAAAAAAGATTTTAATGAGCTTTTAGATATAATTCGCCGTCTGCGTGCTCCCGGAGGATGTCCATGGGACAGAGAGCAAACACATATGTCTCTTAAAAAGCACCTTATTGAAGAGGCGTATGAAGCCGCCGACGCAATAGATGAGGGTGACTGTGCCAAGATAGCGGATGAGCTTGGGGATGTGCTTTTGCAGATAGTTATGCATGCACAAATAGGCGCAGAGGAGGGCACCTTTGACATAAATGATGTGACGGATGCAATTTGCACAAAAATGATTGTGCGCCATCCTCATGTGTTTGCTGATGTGACCGCAGAAACAAGCGAAGCTGTTTTGAAAAATTGGGAGGATATTAAAAAACGGGAGAGAGGACAAAAAACAACGGCCGAAGCTATGGAGGCCGTAACCCGTTCATTGCCATCACTGACCCGCGGAGTAAAGATTATAAGCAAGGCGGATAAGGCAGGAATGCTGGAGGCTCTTAATGAGGCAAACGCCTCTTTTGAAGAAGATATGGGCAAGAGGTTATTTGAAATTTGCCTTGAATGCTACAAAAATGGTATTGACCCTGAGGAGGAGCTATATTCCTATACAAAAAAATTTATCAAAAAATTCAAGAATATTGAAGAAAATACTTGAATATACTAATTCTTTGTGTTATTATAGGGGTGTTGATGGGTTATGAGTTGTCATAATTCTCAATTTAAGAATAAAAGGAGGAAGAAAAATGAATAAAACAGAACTCGTAGCAGCTATGGCTGAAAAAGCAGGTCTTTCCAAGAAGGATGCTGACAAGGCTCTCAGTGCTTTCATCTCTACAGTTGAAGATGCTCTTAAGAAAGGTGACAAGATTCAGCTTGTTGGTTTCGGTACTTTTGAGGTAAGAGAAAGAGCAGCTCGTACATGCCTTAATCCTCAGACAAAGGCTAAAATCGAAGTTCCTGCTTCCAAGGTTCCTGCATTTAAGGTAGGTCAGGGCCTTAAGAATCTCGTAAAATAATTACAGTTAAAAAACGAT
This sequence comes from Clostridia bacterium, assembly GCA_036307325.1. Classification (GTDB taxonomy): domain Bacteria; phylum Bacillota; class Clostridia; order UMGS1883; family UMGS1883; genus UMGS1883. The sequence continues at coordinate 3,505 of JAXJXW010000137.1, read as the reverse complement.
GTAAAAGCATTTGTTTTTACATCGTTTTTTTATGGCATATATAGTGTGCCTGAATATATACAAACACAAAATATATGGTTATTTTTGAAAAAAATTTTCGCATATTTTAATAAAAAATGCCTGCAAACGCCTATATATTCCCGTTTGCGGGCATTTTTTGCAAAATACCATATTTTGTTGTTTTCTATTGACAAATGCACAATATGTTGTTATAATAATAACTGTTGATGAATGCTGAAAATGAGAGCAAAGGGCGGCTTACAAACGGGTGCATATTTGCTTTTGCCGAAGAAAGGAAGAGGAAAATGAAAATTATTAAGAGAAGCGGAACAGAGGTTGTTTTTGACCCGCAAAAAATTATTGTGGCTGTAACTAAGGCGAATGACAGCGTTGTGCCCAGCAGCAGAATGAGCGCTGTACAAATTAAAAGAATTGCGGAGGATGTTGAAAGTGCCGCAATGAACATAAACCGTTCTTTAAGCGTGGAAGAAATTCAGGATATGGTTGAAGACCAGATTATGAATCAGCGTGCCTTTGATGTTGCAAGGCGTTATATTACATACCGCTATACGAGAGCCCTTGTAAGAAAGGCAAATACAACTGACGAACAGATACTGAGCCTTATTGAATGCAATAATGAAGAAGTAAAACAGGAAAATTCAAATAAGAACCCAACTGTAAACAGTGTTCAGCGTGACTATATGGCAGGTGAGGTAAGTAAGGATATTACAAAGAGAATACTTCTTCCCACAGATATTGTTGCCGCACACGAACAGGGAATAATCCATTTCCATGATGCGGACTATTTTGCCCAGCATATGCACAACTGTGACCTTGTAAACCTTGAGGATATGCTTCAGAATGGCACGGTTATCAGCGGAACAATGATTGAGAAGCCCCATAGCTTTTCAACGGCGTGCAACATTTCAACGCAGATTATTGCCCAGGTTGCATCATGCCAGTACGGCGGGCAAAGTATCAGCCTTACACACCTTGCACCCTTTGTTGACATAAGCAGAAAGAAAATCAGAAAACAGGTTGAGCAGGAGTTTTCTGCAATAAATGCAAATATTTCAGATGAAGAAATAGATAAAATAACGGAAACAAGACTTCGTGAAGAGGTTAAAAACGGCGTGCAGATGATACAGTACCAGGTGGTAACGCTTATGACAACTAACGGACAGGCACCCTTTGTTACTGTTTTCATGTACCTTAACGAAGCTAAAAATGAGCAGGAAAAGGCTGACCTTGCGCTTATTATTGAGGAAACACTTAAGCAGCGTTACAGAGGTGTTAAAAACGAAAAGGGTATTTGGATAACACCTGCATTCCCCAAGCTTATTTATGTGCTAGAGGAGGATAATATTCACGAGGACAGTAAATATTACTATCTTACAAAGCTTGCCGCAAAATGTACGGCAAAGCGCATGGTTCCCGATTACATTTCGGAAAAAATCATGCTTCAAAATAAAATTGATAAAAACGGCGAGGGTCATTGTTATACATGTATGGGCTGCCGCAGCTTCCTTACACCTTATGTAGACGAAAACGGAAAGGCAAAGTATTACGGCAGATTTAACCAGGGCGTTGTTACCGTGAACCTTGTTGATATAGGTCTTTCCGCAGGGGGAGATATTGATAAATTCTGGAAAATTTTTGATGAAAGAATGGAATTGTGCCACAGGGCACTTCAATGCCGCCATGAACGCCTTACGGGAACTGTTTCCGATGCGGCGCCTATCCTTTGGCAGCATGGTGCACTTTTAAGACTTAAAAAGGGCGAAACCATAGATAAATACCTCCATGGTGGTTATTCAACCCTTTCATTGGGCTATGCAGGGCTTTGGGAATGTGTTTACAGCCTTAACGGCAAAAAGCTCACAGATCCTGAGGGTGAGGCATTGGGTCTTGAAATTATGAAAAAGCTTAACGAGTATACCGCAAAGTGGAAGAAGGCTGAGGATATTGACTATTCCCTTTACGGCACACCTCTTGAAAGCACAACATATAAGTTTGCCAAGAGCCTTCAAAAGCGTTTTGGTATAATCAAGGGAATTACAGATAAAAATTACATAACAAACAGTTATCATGTTCATGTAACGGAAAATATTGATGCCTTTGACAAGCTTGCTCTTGAAGCTAAGTTCCAGGCACTTTCACCGGGCGGTGCAATTTCATATGTTGAGGTTCCCAACATGCAAAATAACCTTGATGCAGTAATTTCCGTTATGCGCTTTATATATGATAACATCATGTATGCGGAGCTTAACACCAAAAGCGATTTCTGCCAGGCTTGCGGATATGACGGGGAAATTGAAATAAAGGAAGATGAGGATGGCAAGCTTATCTGGAAATGCCCAAGCTGCGGCAACACCGATCAGTCAAAGCTTAATGTTGCAAGAAGAACCTGCGGATATATCGGAACACAGTTCTGGAATCAGGGCAGAACACAGGAAATAAAAGAAAGGGTACTTCATTTATAATATGAATTACGCAACCATAAAAAAATTTGACATAGCAAACGGACCCGGTGTGCGTGTGTCGCTTTTTGTAAGCGGCTGCCGCCATCGGTGTCCCAACTGCTTTAATGCAGAGGCTTGGGATTTTGATTACGGCTCTGTTTTTGATGAAGCCGTTATAGAGTCCTTGCTTGATTTTGCAGACAGCAGTCATATATCAGGGCTTTCCCTTTTAGGGGGAGAGCCTTTTGAAAAGGAAAACCGCAGGGGATTGATTGAGTTGTGCCGCCGCTTCAGAGAGAGGTTTCCCAATAAAACAATCTGGTGCTACACGGGATTTGTATTTGATGATGAGCTGCTTAATTTTAAGGGCGAAGAGCTTACAGAAGTAAAAGAGCTTTTGTCACTGATAGATGTTTTGGTTGACGGGCGTTTTGTGGAGGCAAAAAAATCCCTTGCACTTCTTTTCAGAGGCTCGTCAAATCAGCGGATAATTGATGTTAAAAAGTCCTTGGCTGAAGGGAAAACGGTGCTTCTTGAAGGCGTGTGGGAAAGAAAAATGGGCAGCGGCGATATAGAAGAATAAAATTGAAGGAATGATACAGATGTTAAAAGAAACAGTAAAGGTAAAAAAACTGCGTGAGGGTGCAGTGCTCCCCTCATATGGCAGTGAATATGCCGCCGGTGCAGACCTTTATGCATGCCTTGAAGAGGCAAGCATGGAAATAGCCCCCCACGAAACAAAATTTGTTCCAACGGGCTTAGCCGCAGAGCTTCCTGTCGGATATGCAGGGCTTGTGTATGCGAGAAGCGGAATTGCCTGCAAGCGTGATTTGGCACCTGCAAACAAGGTGGGCGTTATAGACAGTGATTACCGTGGAGAGATAATGGTTGCACTTCACAATCACGGCACAAAGACGGCGCAGATAGAAAACGGCGAGCGCATTGCTCAGCTTGTGATTACGCCTTTCCTTACCGCTGATTTTGTATTGTCAGAGGAGCTTGACGATACGGCGCGCGGTGAAGGTGGATTTGGTTCTACAGGT
>JAXJXW010000136.1:0-13737 GCA_036307325.1 Clostridia bacterium | reverse complement strand
CCTTGTAGATCCAAACCTTACAGCCAATCTTGCCGTATGTTGTATTAGCTTCAGCGAAGCCATAGTCAATATCGGCACGAAGTGTCTGCAGGGGAATTGTACCTTCGTGATACTGTTCTGTTCTTGCGATTTCTGCACCGCCCAAACGACCGCTGCAGCTGGTCTTTATACCCTTAGCACCCATTTTCATGCTGCGGCTCATAGCACCCTTCATTGCTCTGCGGAAGGATATTCTTCTTTCAAGCTGTGATGCTATATTTTCAGCAACAAGCTGTGCGCTCATATCAGCCTGCTTGATTTCAACGATATTGATAAATACCTGCTTATCAGTCAAAGCTGAAACTTCTTTCTTAAGCTTTTCTATGTCCTCACCCTTCTTACCGATGATGATACCGGGCTTTGCAGTGTGAATAGAAATCTTAATTGTATTTGCCTTCTTCTCAATTTCAAGCTTTGCAACGCCTGCGCTGTAGAGCTTCTTCTTGAGATATTCTCTGATCTTGTAGTCCTCTACAAGATTGTCTCCAAACATATGGTCCTCGGCGTACCATCTGGAGTCCCAATCCTTAATAATACCGACTCTAAGACCATGCGGATTAACTTTCTGACCCATGTTTACGCCTCCTTACTCTTTTTCTTTTACAACGATTGTAATGTGACTTGTTCTTTTCATTATGCGAAATGCTCTGCCCTGAGCTCTCGGTCTGATTCTCTTAAGCATCGGACCTGCATTTGCATAAATCTCTGCTACATAAAGCTTATCTTTATCCATACCGAAATTATTTTCAGCATTTGCAACAGCACTGTCGAGAAGCTTTATAAGAAGCTCGCTTGCAGCCTTGGGAGTATTCATAAGAATACCTCTTGCAACACCGACATTTTTATTTCTTATAAGGTCGTTTACAATGTTGACTTTTCTGGGCGAGATGCGTGCATAACGCAGCACTGCCTTGGCCTGTGTTTTAGCCTCCATCTGTCATGTCCTCCTTACTTATTTACTCTTTGCACCCGCGTGGCCCTTGTAGGTTCTTGTGGGAGCGAACTCACCAAGCTTATGACCTACCATATCCTCTGTTACATATACGGGAACATGCTTTCTTCCGTCGTGAACAGCAATCGTATGGCCAACAAATTCGGGGAATATAGTGGAGCTGCGGGACCATGTCTTTAAAACTCTCTTTTCGCCCGCTTCATTCATTGCAACTACTCTTGCTAAAAGCTTAGGTTCCACAAAGGGTCCCTTTTTAATAGATCTGCTCATACTCTCATTCCTTTCTCATTACTTCTGGTTACGACGCTTAACAATGAACTTGTTGGAAGCTTTCTTGTGCTTACGCGTCTTGTAACCGAGAGCAGGCTTACCCCAAGGAGTTACGGGAGAAGGCATACCAACAGGTGACTTACCTTCACCACCGCCGTGAGGATGGTCGTTGGGGTTCATTACAACACCGCGGACTGTAGGTCTCCAGCCCATATGACGCTTACGACCTGCTTTACCGATTGAAATATTTTCATGATCAAGGTTTCCTACCTGACCTATAGTAGCAATACAATCCATTCTGATCATTCTTACTTCGCCGGAAGGAAGACGAACCTGAGCATACTTGCCTTCTTTAGCCATAAGCTGTGCGCTGTTTCCTGCAGCTCTTACAAGCTGAGCGCCTTTGCCGGGCATAAGCTCAATATTATGGATAACTGTACCAACAGGGATTGAAGCAATAGGAAGAGCATTACCGGGGCGGATGTCTGCATTTTCGCTGCAAACAACAACATCACCTACGCCAAGTCCAACAGGAGCAATGATGTATCTCTTTTCGCCGTCTTCATACTGAAGAAGTGCGATGTTTGCTGTTCTGTTAGGATCATACTCTATTGCAATAACTGTAGCATTGATGTCACGCTTATCACGCTTGAAATCAATTACTCTGTATTTTCTCTTAACGCCGCCGCCACGATGACGAACTGTGATTCTGCCGTATGAGTTTCTTCCGGCATTTGACTTAAGAGGCTCTAAAAGAGAACGCTCCGGGCTCTTCTTTGTGATTTCCTCAAAAGTGGAAACAGTCATCTGTCTGCGAGCAGGTGAAGTAGGTTTATACTTCTTTATAGCCATTTGTTTTCACTCCTTTACATCATTCCATCGAAGAACTCGATTGTCTTACTGTTTTCTGTGAGCTTAACAACAGCCTTTTTCCAATCAGGTCTTTTGCCGCTGTTTGCGCCCATTCTCTTAACTTTTCCGAGAACACGCATTGTTGTTACCTTTTCAACCTTTACGCCGAAAATTTCTTCAACAGCCTTTTTAATCTCAATTTTGTTAGCTTCCTTAGCAACCTCGAAGGTATACTTTTTATCAGCCATCTGATCCATAGAATTTTCTGTGATTATAGGCTTCTTAATGATTTCATATGATGTCATCATTATGCATACACCTCCTCAAGTTTTGCAACGGCATCCTGTGCCACGATAAAGCTCTCGTGATTAAGAATGTCATATACATTAAGCATTCCAATATATGATGCTTTAACTCCTGCAATGTTTCTTGCTGAAAGATAAACATTCTTCTCCATTTCGTTTGTTACGATAAGAGCCTTTCCTTCAACACCCATAGCCTTAAGCATATCGCTTATAGTCTTTGTCTTGATTTCATCCATTGCAAGCTTATCAATTACCATAACGCTGCCGTCTTCAGCCTTTGCGCTGAGTGCACTGATCATGGCAAGCTTCTTAACCTTCTTATTGATTGTGTAGGAGTAATCTCTGGGCTTCGGACCAAGAGCTACACCACCTTTAATCCACTGAGGAGCACGAGTGCTGCCCTGTCTTGCACGGCCTGTCCCTTTCTGTCTGAAGGGTTTCTTTCCGCCGCCGGCAACTTCTGTGCGGGTTTTTGTACTCTGTGTACCCTGTCTCTGGTTTGCAAGGTAATTAACAACGCTTTCATGGAGAACAGCCTTGTTTACCTCTGCGCCAAAGAGTGCTGCGCTAAGCTCGACATCGCCGATTTTTGCGCCTTGCATATTATATAATACTGCTGTAGGCATTTATAGCATCTCCTTTCCGTATAGCTTACGCCTTTACTGTATTTTTAATGGTTACTATACCGCCCTTAGGACCGGGAACAGCACCCTTAACGAGAATGAGGTTTCTGTCAAGATCAACCTTAATTACATCAAGGTTCTGAACTGTAACCTTTACATTACCCATATGTCCGGGAAGCTTTTTACCCTTGAAAACGCGTGACGGTGATGAGCAAGCGCCCATTGAACCTGCATGGCGGTGAACAGGACCTGTACCATGAGTTTCCTTAAGTCTGTGATTTCCGTGACGCTTGATTGAACCTGCATAACCCTTACCTTTGCTTATGCCTGTTACATCAACTCTTTCGCCCTCTGCGAATGTGTCAGCCTTAACCTCATCACCTACATTAAGGTTGATTTCGTCAAGTCTGAATTCCTTAAGAACCTTCTTAAGAGATACGCCGCTTTTTGCGAAGTGACCCTTGATTGCCTTGTTGGCAAGCTTTTCTTTCAATTCGCCAAAGCCCAGCTGAACAGCTTCGTAACCGTCTGTGTCCACTGTTTTCCTTTGAATTACGCTGCAAGGACCGGCTTCAATTACTGTTACCGGAACTACCTTGCCTTCGGCGTTAAAAATCTGTGTCATACCGATTTTCTTACCGATGATTGCCTTCTGCATGATTTGTTCCTCCTTAAATGGTTATTGGTTGACTTTCGCCAACATGTACCTCCTCGGTTATTGGTTGATTTTCACCAACATTACCTTCCGCTCTTGTCAATAAGCTTAATGTCAATGCTTACGCCTGCCGGAACATCAAGCTTGCCGAGAGCTTCCATGGTCTTCGGAGTGGGGTTAAGAATATCGATCAATCTTTTGTGTGTTCTCTGTTCGAACTGCTCACGGCTGTCCTTATACTTGTGAACCGCACGAAGGATTGTTACGATTTCTTTTTCTGTGGGAAGCGGAATAGGACCTGAAACTGTGCTTCCTGTTCTCTTGGCAGTATCCACAATTTTTTCTGCGGACTGGTCAAGAAGAACATGGTCATATGCCTTTACCCTGATTCTGATTTTCTGCTTTGCTGCCATTGCATTGCCTCCTAAAAATAGTATTTATGCTGACTATGCGACGGTCTGTACACGGTGCCGGGTGTTTCACCCTTTCCCACATTAAAACCCAGAGCAAATCTCTGGGTACTACATGAATTTGGGCGCGTATGCGCAAAGCTTTATCATGTTGTACAGTGACTGCCGCCCGGCTTCATGAGCCGGACATTCTCCACGGAAAAACCTGCCTCTTGGGCAGCAACCTCCCGCTTCATCGTCTGCCATATCACAGCCATCATAGTTTATAATATAAAAGCAAAGATTGCAAGTATTATTTTGTATTTTTTTCGTTATTTCTTTATTTTTGTATACTTGCACAAAATGCCATAGCTTTTACAGGTAATTTTGTACAATTTTACAGCGTTATTTTTTTATTTACGCCTCATTTTACAGTATTTACTTGAATTATGAGCCTGTTTATTGTAAAATATAGGCGGTGATAGTAATGCTGGAATACACAATAGGCGAAAATGACGCTGATATATGTGCCGATAAGTTTCTTCTTAAAGCCACAGGTGCGCCTTCTTCCATGATTTATAAGGCGTTTCGGAAAAAAGATGTGAAAATTAACGGCAAATGGATAAAAAGTGACTATCTTCTCAAAACCGGCGATATTTTGCGTATATATATTAAGGAAGATTTTAAGCTTCAAAAAACCTTTACCCCCTGCAAAGTTACTGCCCGGGTTATTTATGAAGACGAAAACATTGTTATTTTGAATAAGCCTGTACATGTCCCCTGCCAGCCTGACCCATCCCATAAAACGGGAACACTTGCCGATATGCTTAAAAGCTACCTGTATAATAAGGGTGAGTATTTCCCCGAAAGGGAAAATTCCTTCGCACCTGCTTTATGCAACAGGCTTGACACAAACACCGGCGGGCTTGTAATAGGCGCAAAAAACGCACAGGCACTGAGAGAGATGAATATGCTTATTAAAAACAGGCTTGTTCACAAATTCTATATATGCCAAGCAGAAGGCATGCCCCCAAAGAAGGAGCAATTTATAAAGACGCATATTATAAAGGAAGAAAATCAAAACAAAAGCTATATTTCCCCTAAAGAGGGCAAGGAAATTTCCATGGAATACAGGGTGCTTGATTTTAAGGACAATGTTTCAACCATTGAGGTTCTTTTGCATACGGGCAGAAGTCACCAGATTCGCGCATACTTTGCATCGGTTGGCTGTCCGTTGTGCGGCGACAAAAAATACGGCGCACAATCAAGCGGCGGCCAGGCGCTTTGTGCATATAAAATAGTTTTTAATTTCGGCAGTGAATACTGCGGCCTGCTTTCATATTTGGACAAAAAAACAGTGGCACTGATTTAGCGTCACTGTTTTTTTATTATTCAACTGTAACAGTCCAGCCGAACTTATCTTCACATTTACCCCACTGAATACCTGTGAGAGTATCGTAAAGCTTTTGGCTAAGCTCTCCGATTTTATTGTCATTTATAATCATAACATCATCCTGATAGCGAAGCTTGCCAACGGGAGAAATAACCGCTGCCGTACCTGTTCCGAAGCATTCCTCAAGCCTGCCTTCCTTCTGTGCGGCAATAATTTCATCTGCGCTTATGCGCCGTTCCTCCGTTTCATAGCCAAGGCTTCTGCAAAGCTCAAGAACGCTGTTTCTTGTAACACCTGGAAGAATACTTCCGTTAAGCATTGGTGTAACAACCTTTCCGTCTATCTTGAAAAAGATATTCATTGCACCGACTTCTTCAATATACTTTCTTTCAACACCGTCAAGCCAAAGAACCTGAGAATATCCGTCATCATGTGCTTTGACCTGAGCGATAAGACTTGCAGCATAGTTTCCGCCTGTTTTTGCAAAGCCCATACCGCCTCGTACTGCACGGACATATTCATCTTCTATCCAAATGCCCACAGGCTCAAGACCGCTGGCGTAATATGCACCGCTGGGAGAAAGGATTACCATAAACTTATATGTCTGAGAAGGAGCAACACCCAGAAATTCATCTGTTGCAATTATGAACGGGCGAATGTAAAGAGATGTTCCGTCTTCCGTGGGAATCCAGTCCTCATCAACCTTAACCACTGCCTTGATGGCCTCCACAAAATACTCTTCGGGAAGATTGGGAATGCAAAGTCTCCCATTTGTGGAATTTGTTCTTTTAGCATTCATATCCGGGCGGAACAAACGAACCTTGCCGTCTTGCCCCCGATAAGCCTTAAGGCCTTCAAACATAGCCTGTCCATAGTGAAATACCATACAAGCAGGTGAAAGCTCCAGCTTCTGAAAAGGCTCTATTCTGGCATCATGCCAGCCCTTGCCCTCAGTATAATCCATTACAAACATATGGTCTGTAAAAATTTTACCAAACCCAAGCTTTTCCCCTTTGGCAGGCTTTGCCTTCGGCGATGTTGTTTTCTCAATTTTGATATTAAGCATTCTCTTCTGCTTCCTTTCTTTATTGCCGCACGGGCGGCAGATGTTTAAACAAAAAAACGCCCGCAGCATCATCGCCGCCGGGCTGATTATAGCATGACAAGTATTGAAGATGCTGCTTTTCGGAAGGGCTGCCCCCCTCCACCTTCTATTCATTATAATAAAGTGTCAGGCGATTGTCAATAATTTTAATTTGTTTGATTGTTTTCGTTTTAAAAATTATTTATTCGGTCAAAATTCCTTCAATTGCGGCAAGCTCGTCCTTCGCTTCAAGGAGAGCTTCCATAAGCTGACGGCTCTTTTTTTCCTTTATATATACGGTGTTAATAGTGGCAATGGCATTATAAACCGCCGGCTTATAAAGCTCATTTTCCGTCTCCGAAAAGGGGTGTGTCTTTTTAAGCTCCTCCAATACCCTTTCAAGCGTGGCTCTTGCTTCTTTTTCATTTACGGAATATTCTATTATAACCTTTTCAATATTTTCGATATGCTCTCTGAGAACGGATGCTGCGCTCTGCATTACTGTCACCTCACGCATTTTTAAACTTTTTCAATTTTCTTATATCCTCACCCAGAAATTCATATATTCCGAATGCACCCGTAATTCTCGATGCTATACGCTCTGTATAGGTATTTGCAAGCATATTACGATTCAAATTGGTGGATATAATCATTTTTCTGCCGCTTAAAAGCCTGTTGTTTATAATTCTGAAAAGCTCAGCGCAGGTAAACTGCGTAACAAATTCACTGCCCAGGTCATCTAAAATCAACAGTTCACAATCATTGATTTTCTTCACTATATATTCGGCACGCTCATTGACCTCCCTGCCGAAATGCTTGTCCTCAAGTATAGGAAAAAGGGCGTTACTGCTTACATACAAAACATCTACGCCTTTTTCTATAAGGCGATTTGCAATTGCTGAGGAAAGAAAGGTTTTTCCAAGTCCGCAGCCACCGCAGAAAAGCATATTTCCGCTGTTTCTTGAAAACCCTTCGGCATATGCTGCACATTCATTAAATATAGCCTCCATGTTTTCACGGGGAGTACAACCGTATTCCTCCACATATTCCGTACTGTAATAGGATAAATCAAAATTTTCAAAGGTTTGCTCCGAGAGCAGGTCTGAAAGGTTCGCATCCCGCAATGCACAGGCGGTGATTTCCTTTTTCATACAATCGCAAAGAGTTGCTCCGCAAAACCCTGAATCGTTGCACTTTTCGCAAAAGGGCTTAACATCAAGATAGTTTTTATCGTAGCCGTGAAATGTAAGCAAGCGTTCCCTTTCACCGATATACGCTTTATTTTCTGCCATGATACCTGCTACCGCACGGTTTTCATCACACTGCCCGTCAGCCAGGAGATTGAGCATACGCATACCGTAACGGTCAAGCTCTTCCTCAATTTCACGGATACGGGGTATTTCAGCAAAAATTTCCCGCTTCCTCTCAGCAATTTTCTCTTCTCTCTGCCTTTTTCTGTCTGCAACTATTTTTGCCGCTTTATCATAAATGCTTTCATACATGACCTACACTCCCCCTTATCCGTTTTTCTTAGCAAGGCGTTGTCTTCTTTCAATAGCCGCCATGTCGTCAAGCTCATATCCCCTGGGTTCTTTTTTTGCAGGAGTTTTCCGTTCCTCTATCTGAGATACGGTTTTAAATCCCTTTTCATGCCATGTGCGAAGTATTGTATTCATATATGCCGCCGACAGCTTCCCCGTATTGTCCACGGTTATTTCATAGGCACGCTTAATCATAGCTTCACTCATTGAGTATTCACTTACCCAGGTTGATATGTGTTTTATTTCGGAGGATGAAAGAGCTCTTTCAATACCGAACATCTTTTTGCATTTATTCTGCATTTTTACTTCTTTAACGGCGGAGTTTAATATTTTAGTTGCCTCTTCAATAGTGCTCACGCCGTTTTCATTCCATGTCTGTGCAACCTTTTCCGCATATGCAATGCTTGGCTTCTCCTTTACAATGCAGTATTCAAGGAGCGTAAGTACCACGGCTTCACTCATATTATACCACTGCATGAAATTATAAATTGATGTAATTTCCTTAAGGGTAAGGGGCTTTTTCAGCATTCCTTCAGCCATGGAAATAGTATCCTTCATTTTGGGGTTGATTTCCATTGCACGGGTTATTTCCTTCATTGAAGGCTGAGCCATCACCGTTTCTTTATCTGCCTCCGAAGGCTCGTCCTTCTTCGTGGGTTGTTTTTTTGCCTCATCGGGAAGCATGTCAAAAACAAGGGTGCCGCGACCGTCACTGCGGAGCACCCCGACTTTTTTCCAGTATCTCCACGCCTTCATCACATCGGATTCAAGAATATCAAGTGCTTCAGCTATGGCGGCGTTTGTTACATTTGCCTCCCCCTCATAGCACTTTGCAAGGCCGTAAAGATAAACCTTTACATAAGTGGCATTTGCGCTAATCATATATTTATTTATAAATTCCATGGGAACAGGAACCAATTTTTGACCAAGCCTGAATTCTGCCACTTTTTTCTCCCCCAAATAATTATTTGCTCACGGTTATCATTTTATCATTTCCTTCTTTTGTTGTCAACAATTCATTTACCATATCCTTATACAAATAAAGCGAACCGCAAATAATTACCATATTACCAAGAAGAGAGCTGCATTCATAAGCCTCTTTAAGGGACTTATGTGCCTGAGCCTCAAATCCCCATTTCAAAAATCTGTCTCTAAGGTTTTCGGCTGTATCGGCACGGGGATTGTCCTTCACCTTCACCGTATGAATTTTTACCCGTTTTTCCATAAAGCGGTCTTTAAAGCACTGTGCAAAGGCTTCAATATCCTTGTCCTTCATTGCGCCGTATATTATTTCCAGATTGCCGGCGGGAAAATACCTTTCCACAGATGCGGCAAGAGCCTCTGCTCCGTTGGGATTATGGGCACCGTCAAAGATAAGATTGTCCGCAATTTCCTCAAATCTTCCCATATGAACGGCCGTTTTAAGGCCCTTGCGTATTATATCATCATCTATTTGAAGCATCTGTGCCGCTTCAATGGCAAGCGTTGCATTTTCCGCCTGATAAATCCCTGCTAGACCTGATTCCACATCTGCCATGTCCTTATAATCAAAAAACTCACGCATTCCCTTGTGATATTGATTTTTCGGCATTTCCCCTTGTACATAGACGCAGTTTTTTTCTTTCGCAGTTTTTGTGATAACATCTGCCGCCTCCTTAATCTGAACGGCACTTATAACTGCAGAGTTATTTTTTATAATTCCCGCTTTTTCACGGGCAATGCTTTCAATGGTGTTTCCAAGATATTCCGTGTGATCCATATCTATACGGGTTATTATACTGCAAAGGGGGCGGTCGATTATATTCGTAGCATCAAGTCTGCCACCAAGCCCCGTTTCCAAAACCACTATATCGCATTTTTTCTGTTTGAAATAAATAAATGCCGCAAGAGTCCATATTTCAAACTGAGTCACATCTTCCCCTGTTTCCTCTTTAATTTCATCTGCATATACGGAAATTGTATTTAAGAGCTTATCAAGCTCATTTTTTTCAATATTTTTATTGTCAACGCTTATTCTCTCGCAAACATCAACCATATTCGGCGAGGTGAATTTTCCGCACCGCTTTCCCGACAGGCTTATTATATTCTGCAAAAACGCACAAACCGAGCCTTTTCCGTTTGTACCTGCAACATGTATAAAATCAAGCTCCTTCTGAGGGTTTCCTGCCTTTTCGCAAAGGCGTGAAATGGATTCCAGCCTGAGCTTGCTTATTGCCTGAAAGCTGTTTGCATAGGTTTTAAAATCACTCAACTTTTTTTCCTTCCTTCAATCTGAAAACAAATTTTCTGAGAAGGCTCATAACAACGAAATGCAAAACAAATGTCACCGCTGACGCCGGAATACGCATAACGACTCCCTTTGAAAATCCAGGCAGATACCCTGCCTGAACAAGGATTACCGTCATTACAGTCAGTGATATGACAAGCTGAACCACCGCACATAAAAATACACGCAAATAGTATTTTTTGTTATTCTTTGCTTTGTAAAAGAAAAGCCCGAAAACAATGCCGTACAAAAGCTCAACCGCCGTTATCTGAGGAAGCCAGCCCCCCACGGGAGTGAGAAATGCATTTGCCATATCAGCCACTGCCGCCACAAGCCCTGCCTCAACGGGGCCAAGAAGGGCACCTGTTATAAATACACTTATAAACTTACTGGAAATCTTCACCAGATTACCTATACGAAATGTTCCGCACAGTGCCAGGACAACGGTTATTGCCGCAAGTATTCCCAACTGACATACATATTTTGTTGTTACTTTTTTTGTTTTCATAAAAAAATCCCCTTTCTGCAGCATGCTGCAGAAAGGTTCATTCTAAACTTTTTTGCAGCAACGGAATGCGAAACCATTACCGCAAGCCGCTTAGGCTTTTCGTTACAGAGACAACTTCCCGTTCCCTGTACACTTAACGCAATGATTCCTACTTTGCCGAAAATTATCATTTGCTATATTTTGTAAGATTCCATATCTTATCGTTATATTCTTCAATGGTTCTGTCACTTGAGAAGAAGCCGCTTTTTGCCACATTGATAATAGCCTTCTTAGTCCAAAGCTCCTTATCACGATACTGCAAATCTGCAATGCGGTGAATTTCACAGTAGCTCTCAAAGTCACGGACTACCATGTAAACATCTGCTTTTCCATGCTCACCGAAAATAAGAGTCTGATACAAATCATAATACTTTCTCGGATCTGACGGACAAACCGTGCCGTCAATAAGCATGTCAATCACAGTACGGATTTCCTGATTTGACGCATATATGCTCTGGCTGGAATTTTCACCATACTGAAGCTCTCTGTTTACTTCGGGAGTCTTCATGCCGAAGATGAAGATGTTATCATCACCCACACAATCCAGCATTTCAACATTTGCGCCGTCAAGCGTTCCGATTGTAAGAGCACCGTTTGCCATAAACTTCATGTTGCCTGTACCGCTTGCTTCCTTACCTGCCGTTGAAATCTGCTCACTGATGTCTGCTGCGGGAATAATCATCTGCGCAAGGCTTACACCATAGTTTTCAATGAACACAACCTTCAGCTTAGAGCTTGTTGCAGGGTCATTATTTACAAGCTTCGCAACATCATTTATAAGCTTAATTATAAGCTTTGCACGGGTATATCCCGGAGATGCCTTTGCACCGAAAATGAATGTATGAGGATACATATCAAATGTGGGGTCAGTTTTAAGCTTGTTATAAAGGTACAGAACATGGAGAATGTTAAGAAGCTGACGCTTGTATTCATGCAGCCGCTTAACCTGCACATCAAATATACTGTTGGGGTCAACATCAATACCGTTATGCTCCTTGATATATGCCGCAAGCTCTTTCTTCTTCTGAAGCTTAACAGCTCTGAACTTTTCACGGAAATCTGCATCATCGGCATAAGGAAGAAGCTTTTCAAGCTGATTTACATCCTTTACCCACTTATTGCCTATTTTTGAAGAAATAAGCTCACTAAGCTGGGGATTTGCCAGTCTTAACCATCTTCTGTAGGTTATACCGTTTGTAATCGAAACAAATTTTTCCGGTGTAAGATTGTTATAATCACGGAAAACATCATTTCTTAAAATATCTGTATGAAGCCCTGAAACACCGTTTACCTTATGGCAGGTTGCAAGGCACATATTTGCCATACTGATATAATTGTGGGAAATTATTGACATATAATTGATTTTGCCCCAATCATCGCCGTAACGGGAATGCAAATCCTCAACAAGGCGGCGGTTCATTTCCTCTACAATCATATATATTCTGGGGATGAGGCGTTTGAACATATCCATGGGCCACTTCTCCAGAGCTTCCGCAAGAATTGTATGGTTTGTGTACGCAAATACACGGCATACAATATCCCAAGCCTGTTCCCAGCCCATTCCCTCTTCATCCATAAGCACACGCATAAGCTCAGGGATAGCAATAGCCGGGTGGGTATCGTTAATATGAATTGCCACATACCGGGGAAGCTTGTCAAGATCCATGCCTTTATGATGGCGCTTGAATCTTGCAATTATCCACTGAATTGTACATGACACAAAGAAGTACTGCTGACGAAGGCGAAGTGCCTTGCCCTCCTGATGGTTGTCTTCAGGATAGAGAACCTTGCTGAGAACCTCTGCAAGAGACTTTTCCTCCACTGCACGAAGATAATCACCGCCTGCAAAAGAGGTCATGTCAAGATCTTTTTCCGCACGGGCAGACCAAAGACGGAGAGTATTTACAATCTCTGCGTTATATCCTAAAATCGGAACATCATAAGGAATACCCACAACATTTGTTGTGTCCTTATAATTTACCTTAAGACCGTTTTCGGTCATACATGTTTCAACACTGCCCCCGAAACGAACAGTAACCTTTTCTTCAGGGCGGGGGATTTCCCACACGCTTCCGTCTCTAAGCCAATCATCGGGCGTTTCAACCTGTGCACCGTCAACAATCAACTGTCTGAACAGACCGTATTCGTATCTGATCGAACAACCGAAGGAAGGAAGCTCCAAGGTTGCAAGAGAGTCAAGGAAGCAAGCCGCCAGACGGCCAAGACCGCCGTTTCCGAGACCTGCATCATTTTCCTGAGAAGAAATCTCCTCAAGACTGCAGCCCATAGACTTTAAAACCTTGTCATAATCATCAGTCAGCCCTGCATTTAAAAGGTTATTACCCAATGAACGACCCATTAAAAATTCAAATGAAAGATAAAAAAGCTCTTTCCTCTGTGCCGTTCTCTGCTGTCTTCTGTAAGCGGTCCACTTTTCCATCATCCTGTCACGGACAGTGAGCGCAGTTGCCTTATATATATGCGCTTTTGTAGCGTCTTCCAGCGTTCTTCCGTAGTGACGGTTAAGCTTTCCTAAAATTTCTTCTTTTATTTTCTGCTGTGAAGCAGTTAATTCCTTAGCCTTACCTGCCAATATAAACACTCCTCAAAGTTTTGATGATCTTAATCAATTTCCCTTTTTTATATTATACTACAGTGATTGATAAACTTCAATGTACGCTTTTGCTGAATTTCCCCATGAAAAATCCGCTTTCATTGCTCTTTTCACCATAGAATTCCATGATTTTCTGTCATCATACCATGTTTTTTTAGCATAATTCAGTATTCCAAGCATTTCATGAGCATTATAATTAGCAAAGCT
>JAXJXW010000135.1:0-17229 GCA_036307325.1 Clostridia bacterium | reverse complement strand
TTTCTGAGTCTCTTATACTGACCGAACATATAACCGATTTCTCTTGCGCCTACGCCAATGTCACCTGCAGGAACATCTGTATCTGCACCGATATGACGCTGAAGCTCTGTCATAAAGCTCTGGCAGAAACGCATAACCTCTGCATCGCTCTTACCCTTGGGGTCAAAGTCACTGCCGCCCTTTCCGCCGCCAATGGGAAGACCTGTAAGTGAATTTTTGAAAATCTGCTCAAAGCCAAGGAATTTGATAATTCCTTCATATACTGAAGGATGAAAACGCAAACCGCCCTTGTATGGACCGATTGCACTGTTAAACTGGATGCGGAAGCCGCGGTTTACCTGAACCTTGCCGTTGTCATCAACCCACGGAACACGGAACTTAATAATTCTTTCAGGCTCAACCAGCATTTCAATAACACCGCTTGTTACATATTCGGGATGTTTTTCAATAACAGGCTCCAGAGATTCAAGAACCTCTTTTACTGCCTGATGAAATTCGCTCTCTCCCTCGTTTCTTGCGATTACTCTTTCCAAGAGCTCTGTAAGATACTGATTTTTCATAAAAACTCCTCCAAAAAAATAGAATATCCGGCAAACCAAGATAAAAAAACGGCTGCGCCCAAGTCAGGCGCAACCTAAAGCATATTGGAAGAAACCGCCATGCCTGAAATAATCCGTCAAAATCCCGTCAAGAGATTAAGTGCGCCTTTGCAATCAACTCTCTTGTTTTACCTTTGCAGTTAAAACTGCACCATAATTATATCACGCATAAAAAATGGTGTCAATAAGTTTTTCCTCTCGATTTTTGCTATTTAAGCACAACAATTGTAACGCCGCTTTCCCCTTCGCCGTATCTTCCGCCCCGATAGCTTTTTGCATGGGGATGATGGCGAAGCATATCATTTATTGCACTGCGGAGTGCTCCCGTTCCCTTGCCGTGGATAATGCTTACCGATTCCAGGTGGGAAAGTGCCGCCTCATCAAGGTATTTGTCAACAAGAAGCAGGGCATCGTCAACCGTTTCGCCGCGTACATCAATTTCCGGCTTTATTTCACTGTAAGCACGCTCAGCTGACGAAATATAGCTTTGAGCGTTTTTCCCTTTTTTCCTCTTTTGCGCCGGAGCAAGGGCTTTAACATTGGTTTTTATCTTAAGAATACCCACCATAACGGTAAGGTCACCCTTTTTATCAGGCAGGGTTAAGACGCTTCCCGTCTGGTTCATGGTTGTAACCTCAACCTCCTGGCCCAGGGTAATTTTTTTTGGGTCAAGCTTTTCTGCGGCAGAGGAGGAAAATACATCACCTGCAAGCTCGGAGGCCGTTTTATCAAAGTTCTTTTTAAGAGTGCGCCTGCCCTCTTCAATTTTCTGCCTGTTTTCTGCGGCAGACTCATCAAGAAGCTTTTGCATTTCACGCACAATTCTGTCGGCTTCGCTTTTGGCCTGCTCATATATCTTTTTTGCATCACGGCGTGCGTCTTCAATGATTTTGTCACGGCGTTTTTCAACCTGCCTGCGCTCTTTTTCCGCCGCCAAAGCCTGTGAAACCGACTTGGCGTGGGCCTCGCTTGCAGCCGAAAGCTCCGCTTCCGCCTGGGCACGGCGTTGTTCAAGAGTGGTTATCACATCTTCAAAACGAGTGCTTTCACCGTCAAGCATTGACTGCGCCTTTTCAATAATTTCCTCATCAAGCCCCAAACGGCGTGATATTGCAAAAGCATTGCTTTTGCCGGGAACGCCGATTAAAAGCCTGTAGGTGGGGGAAAGGCTTGCAACATCAAATTCGCAGGCTCCGTTTTCCACACGGGGCGTGGAAAGAGCATACAGCTTTATTTCACTGTAATGGGTTGTTGCCGCCACCTTTGCACCGCACAGCCTTGCTTTTTCCAAAATTGCTATTGCAAGTGCCGCACCCTCCGTAGGGTCTGTTCCCGAACAAAGCTCATCAAAGAGAATAAGTGACTTATAATCGGCTTTGTCCAGAATTTTAATTATATTTGTCATATGCGCCGAAAAGGTACTGAGAGACTGCTCTATAGACTGCTCGTCACCTATATCGGCAAAAACATTTTCAAAAACTGCAAGCTCACTACCATCCGAGCAGGGAACGCAAAGCCCTGCCTGCGCCATAAGGGTAAAAAGCCCCACCGTTTTCAGAGAAACCGTTTTGCCGCCTGTGTTGGGTCCTGTGATTACAAGCGTGTCAAAATCCTTACCTAAATAAATATCCGTTGGCACAACCTTTGACGGGTCAATAAGGGGATGGCGTGCCTTTTTTATGCTTATTATGCCGTCAGTATTAAGAATGGGACAGGTTGCCTCCATTTTTCGGGCAAGCTTACCCTTGGCAAAAATAAAGTCCGTTTCAAGCACTGCACCATATGCTGAAAGAAGCTCCCCTTCGCATTCACCCACAAGGGCTGAAAGCTCCGAAAGAATCCTCTCAATTTCATCCTTTTCCTCGCTTATAAGACTGCGAAGCTTGTTATTTATCTCAACTGCGGCCATTGGCTCAATGAAAAGCGTTGCCCCGCTTGAAGAACTGTCATGAACAACACCGGGGATAAGCCCCCTGTTTTCGCTTTTTACAGGGAGAACATATCTGTCTCCCCGCATGGTTACAATGGGCTCCTGCAATAGGGGCGCAATGCTTGCAGAGCGAAGCATCTCGTTTAAAATATCCCGTGCCTTCCCCTGCATTGAACGGATTTTTCTTCTTATGGAAAGAAGCTGAGGCGATGCGTCATCAGCCATTTCCTCATCACTTATAATTGCTCCGAATATGGTCTGCTCCATTTTTTTATTTTCCCGCAAATTTTCAAAAACCTCATAAATTGCAGGGAACAGGTGGGCAAAATCCTCCTCATCTCCATATTGTCTGAGAAGGCGCGCCATTCGGTACACATGCGCCGCCCCCAAAAGCTCACCCATGGTGAGCGTGCCGCCTGCCGCCGCCCGCCTTACCGATGCTTTTATGTCTTTAACAGGCGAAACAGGCGGTACACCCTTCTTTATGAGAAGGGCTTCCGCCTCTGATGTTTGCTTTAAAAGGGCTTTTGCCTCATAAATATTTTCACTTGGCACCAGCTTTAAGCACCGTTCTTTTGTTTCTGTGCAAACTGCCAGCTCTTCAAGCATTTTTATTATTGTATTAAATTCAAGAACACGAAGTGTGCTTTTCTGCATTAGGACTCCTTCTTTATTTCTTAAGATGCCTGGGCAAGCCTTCAACACTGAACTGCGTTACCTCACCGATAATAAGGGGGCGAATATAGCGCATAAATTCTTCCGTTACAAAATCGCCGTTTTCACTTATCATGCTGCGGGGAACTTCCTTTGCAAGGTTCGCAATATTGTGAACATCTGCCGTATCTGTTACGCAAACATAGGGGGAGGATGAAAGACGCTTTAAAAGCGTCATCTCTCCGCTGTGCCCCTCACTTGCCGCATATACTGCCGCCTCACCTACCGCAAACGCCTCATTAACATCAGTGAGTGACGCACAGTGCGCCGCACAACGCTGGAGCGTTGAAAGCTCCACCGCACGGGTTTTAATATTAAGGTCACGCTTTATCATTTCCGCAACACTCTGCCCTGCTGCACTGAGCTGAGTGTGACCGAACACATCCTTACTGCTCTCCCTGCCAAGCTCACACACATATTTACCGTCAGATGTACGGATGCCTTCGGAAAGGGCAATAACAATTGACTTTTTCTCGTCTGTAAGTTCCTTTACCCTTTTTAAAACATAATCATAATCAAAGGGAACCTCAGGAAGAAAAATCATTGCCGGGCCTTCACAGTCCTCCCCCTTGCTGAGAGCCGCCGCACCTGTAAGCCAGCCTGCATCACGCCCCATGATTTCCACCACGGTTACGCTTTTCATATCATAAACAAGGCTGTCACGCACAAGCTCTTTAACACAGGTTGCAACATATTTTGCGGCACTTCCGAACCCCGGTGTGTGGTCGGTAACGGATAAATCATTATCTATTGTTTTTGGCACACCCATAAAGCGGACATCACTTTTTGCCATTTCAGCATAGTCATACAGTTTTTTAACCGTATCCATTGAATCGTTTCCGCCTATATAAAAGACTGCTTTTATATCATATTTTTTGAATATTTCAAAAAGCTTCTCATAAATCTCATTTCCTGCCTGTGGCACCGGAAGCTTATAGCGGCAAGAACCGAGAAATGATGCCGGTGTGCGCTTTAAAAGCTCTGTCTTTGCATTTGAATTTATCACTGCACCAAGGTCAATAATCTTTTCCGAAAGGAGCCCCTCAATACCGTTTTCCATTGCGTATATTTTTTTTGCGCCAAGCTCTCTGCCTGCGCTGAAAACGCCTGCAAGCGACGAATTTATTACCGCCGTGGGTCCGCCTGACTGCCCAACTAAAATATTACCTTTTATCTTCACAATCAACCCTCTTGTTCATTTTTATTTTTCCGAAGGAGTGCCGCACCGATTATACCCGCATCGTCTCCTGCACGGGGTGCTATTATTTTTGATTTTTTTAAATCCTTCTGGCTTGCCGTAAAATCATTCTTTGCCACATAGCTGATAACGGGCTTTAATATGGTGTCACCCTCTTTTGCTATTGCACCGCCCACAACAACCTCATCAGGCTGAAAAATGTTCACAACATTTGTTATTCCCAGTGCAACCTCTTCAATCCACTCATCACAAACGCGCTTTGCCTCTTCATTTCCCTTTCTCATTAAGTCAAAGGCCGTTTTGCCTGTAATTTTTTCGTTTCTGTCAAGCCCAAGCTTATCACGGTTTTCCTCTGTAAGCTTCATAAGACCGCTTGTTGAGGCATATGCCTCCCAGCAGCCGTATCTGCCACAGGTACATTTTCTGCCGCCTGCATGGGTTACAACATGACCCAGCTCTGCGCCTGCTCCGTTAGTGCCTATAAACAACTTTCCGTTTATTACAATTCCGCCGCCAACGCCTGTGCCCAAAGTGATAAAGACAAAGTTCTTTGCATTCTCTGCCATGTAATACTCACCAAGTGCCGCACAGTTAGCATCATTTTCAACAAAAACCGGCACGCCGAGTCTTTTCTTTAAAAACTCACCCACAGGCGCATTTTTGTAAGGAATATTATTACTATACAAAAGGCAGACATTTTCCCGGTCAACAACGCCGGGCGCACCAATACCTACCGCCTTTATACCTTCGCTTACGCCGCCTTTTTCCATTGCGCCCTTTACCGCTTCATACATTGCATTGCAGAAGCTTTCATTTGTGTCAAGGGGAGTGGGAACGCTGTGCTTAGCAACAAGCTTTCCCTCCTCAGTCACAAGACCTGCCTTTATGCTCATTCCGCCAACATCTATACCTATGTACATAGCTCTACCTCTTTCACAATTTTTTCATCTTTATTTTATATTATTTAATCCGCCGTGTCAATAATTACATTTTATTCCACGAACGGGGAACATAAATTCCGTTAAAAACATACACGGCAAAACGGTCGCTCATGCCTGCAATATAATCACAAACTGCCCTCTCCACACCTTCATTTTTAGCCGTTTCGATTTGTTGGGGCGGCATTTTTTCAGGATTTGCTTTGAAATATTTAAAAAGAGCTTCCATAATTCCGAAAACCTTTTTCTCCTCCGTTTTCGCCGCTGAATTTATATACACATTTTCAAACATAAAGCTGCGAAGCTCATTCATGGCATCGCCTATACTTTTTGTCTGAATTATATCGTTCTTTCCGTAAGAGCTGATTATTATATCCGTTACGAGAGTGTCAATTCTTTCCCCGTGAGATTGCCCAAGCACCTCAGATATTTCCTTTGGTATATCCTTTTGAGCTATTACTCCGCCGCGAATTGCATCGTCAATATCGTGATTTATATATGCAATTCTGTCTGCAAATTTCAGTATTTTACCTTCAAGGGTGCTTGCCAAGCCATCGCCCGTGTGATGCTCAATGCCGTCAAGAACCTCCCATGTAAGGTTCAGCTCCTCCAAAACCTCTATAACACGGATGCTGTGCTTGTTATGAAAGAAGCCTTCACTGCAAAGACTGTTCAGTGCCTTTTCGCCTGCATGGCCAAAGGGTGTATGCCCCATATCATGCCCCAGTGCCATTGCCTCCTCCAAATCCTCATTTAGCCGAAGCGCTCTCGCAATCGTTCTTGCAATCTGAGCAACCTCAAGGGTATGGGTAAGGCGTGTTCTGTAATGATCTCCTTCGGGCGTTAAAAAAACCTGTGTTTTATGCTTAAGACGGCGAAACGCCTTTGAATGGATTATTCTGTCACGGTCACGCTGAAACTCCGTTCTTATTGAGCAAAGCTCCTTGGGTATTGCCCTGCCCTTCGTATTTTGGGACAGCTTTGCGTATTTACTGAGAGTTTCTCTTTCAATTTTTTCGGTTTGTTCACGAATATTCATGTAACCCTTCCTTTTTAAAAAAGCAGATTGTCCGAATACGGACAATCTGCTGATACTTCAAAAATTAGTCGCCAAAGCAAACTCCAAGGGCTTTTGCCATCTCAACAAGCTCACTATGAGGATCAACCTTTTTATTTTCCTGGCCAATAACCTCTTCAAGTGAAACATATCCGATTTGATCGCCCTTAAGAACAACCATGTTGCCGAATTTTCCTTCCATTGCAAGCTCTACTGCCGCATAGCCGTAACGGGAAGAAAGCACCCTGTCCTTTGCAGAGGTTGTGCCGCCTCTCTGAACATGGCCCAAAATAACTGCTCTGGCTTCATTATTACAAAGCTCTTCAAGCTGGTCTGCCAAAACATTTGCAATACCGCCGAGACGAATGGGGTCAGGGCTATCCTCACGGATTTTAAGAACAACTGCTTCGCCATCCTTGGGCTTTGCACCTTCAGCAACAGCAACAATACTGAAATCCTTGCCGTTTTCAAAATCAGCTTTAATCTTTTCTGCAACCTTATTTACATCATAGGGAATTTCAGGAAGAAGGATAACATCAGCCGCACCTGCGATTCCGCCGTGAAGGGTGAGCCAGCCTGCGCCTCTTCCCATAATCTCTGCAATCATGATTCTGCCGTGGCTCTTTGCGGTTGTTCTGAGTCTGTCAAGAGACTCTGCAACAATATTTACCGCTGTATCAAAGCCGAAGGTATAGTCTGTGCAGTTAAGGTCATTGTCAATAGTTTTCGGAATACCGATTACATTTACACCAAGACGGGAGAAGTCACGGCCGCTTGTAAGAGTGCCGTCACCGCCGAGAATGAAAAGTGCGTCAATTCCTGCGTCTTTAAGATTCTGAACGCCAACGCCTGAAACATCCTCATAAACAATCTTGCCGTCTTTTTTTACTATATTTCCGTTTTCATCACGAACGGGGTACTGGAAAAGATTATCCTTGTTTGAGCTTTTAAGGATTGTAACGCCTTCACCGAGAATTTCATTCACATTGTCCAGTGTAAGGTTAACAAAATCCTTGTGATAAAGACCGTGGTAACCCTTGCGGATACCTACAACCTCAAGACCGTATTTTACTATGGCAGTCTTAGCAACGGCACGGATAACTGCATTAAGTCCGGGGCAATCTCCGCCGCCTGTAAGAATACCAACCTTTTTTATTTTACTCATAACATTTGCCTCCATGGAATATCCTATATATTTTTCCTTATTTTCCTATAATACTACATTCTCCTTTTGAATGCAAGCACTTTTTTTGTATAGATAAATTTTCCGCAAAAATCGTGCTATAAAATAGCCTCAGCTCTTTATTTTTTCAATTTCATCAAGCCAAAGAGCCGCACTTGCGTCTGACGGCATGCGCCAATCTCCCCTGGGGGAAAGGCATATGCTTCCGATTTTCATGCCATCGGGCAGGCAGCTTCTTTTAAACTGCTGGGAAAAAAAACGACGGTAAAAGTTCTTAAGCCACTTAAGTATTTCTGTATTGCTAAAGTCCTTAAAGCCCTTTTTGGCAAGATGATAAATCTTTGAAGGAGAAAACCCAAACCTGACCATATTATATAGGAAGAAATCGTGAAGTATATACGGCCCCACAATATCCTCGGTTTGCTGGCTGATGTCACCGTTTTCATCCGGCGGCAGAAGCTCCGGACTAATGGGAGTATCGCATATATCCTTTAAAACCAATGTACTTTCGGGGAACAAATTAAGCTGTGCAACGCTGTCCACCATCCACCTTACAAGGGTTTTCGGCACACCTGCATTTACGCCGTACATGCTCATATGATCTGCGTTATATGTGCACCATCCCAGGGCAAGCTCGCTTAAATCCCCTGTACCAATAACCATACCTCCGATTTTTCCGGCATAATCCATAAGCACCTGAGTTCTTTCCCGTGCCTGTGCATTCTCGTAAGTTAAATCATGGTTATCTTCCTTTTGTCCTATATCTTCAAAATGCTTAAGGCAAGCTTCCTTAATATTTATTTCAACGCTTGTAACGCCCAAAGCCTCCATAAGCTTTAATGAATTTGTATGGGTTCTGTCGGTTGTTCCGAAGCACGGCATTGTCACGGCGCAAATATCAGATGCGGGTTTCCCCAACAGCTTCATTGCCTGCACACACACAAGAAGGGCAAGGGTGGAATCAAGCCCGCCGGAAACACCTACAACAGGCCGGGAGCCTGTGCTTAAAAGCCTTTTTGCCAAACCGTGGATCTGAAGCTCAAATATATCTGCACACCTGTTTAATCTCTCTTCCTTGCTTTGGGGAACAAAGGGTTTTGTATTTATAAATGAAATTTCTCCGTCGGCCCTGCTTTCGCCGCCGCAAATCGTTTTAACACGCATTGGATTTTGAATATTCTGAGCTTTGCAGTCTCTCATTGTTGTGTTTTTCATGCGGTCTGCTCTTATTTTACCTAAATCCACATCCCGCACCAATAAATAGCCGCTATCTATATTATGTTCATTTTCTCCGATAATAGTTCCGTTTTCTGCAATTATTGAATGACCTGAAAATACCAAATCGGTTGTTGATTCCAAAAATCCTGCGGAAGCATACGCATATGCACAAATGCAGCTTGCACTGTGACCTGAAACAAGCCCTTTTCTGTAATCGTGCTTTGAAATTGTATCATTGCTGGCTGAAAGGTTGAAAATCACTTCGGCTCCGTCAAGGGCAAGATAACTGCTGGGAGCAATGGGTGCCCATAAATCCTCGCAGATTTCAATACCGAATTTTACACCTTTAACACTGAAAATAATATCGTTGCCGCATAAAATTTCATAATTTTTTGAAAATCCCAGCTTTTGTGAAAAAATTGTTTTTTCCTTCATCATATGGGCGCAGGCAAACCAGCGCTTCTCATAGTATTCTCCGTAGCTTGGAATATATGTTTTGGGAACAATGCCCATAACCTCTCCCTTATAAACAATTGCGGCGCAGTTGAAAATAGCGTTTTGAAGAAGCATGGGAAGCCCCACAATCGCCGTTATATTCATTTTTTCGCTCGCACTGCATATTTCCTCCAGGGAGGAAAGAGCACCTTTTAAAAGGGACTCCTGAAAGAATAAATCGGCGCAGGTATATCCCGTAATACAAAGCTCAGGAAAAAGCACCACATCTGCGCCCTTTTCCTCCGCTTCTTTCATCTTTTCAATTATATTTTTTGTGTTTTCCGCCGTGTTTCCCACGGAAATGTTATTCACACCGCAGGCAATTCTGAAGAAGTCAAACATTAACATCATTCCTTATATATATAATATACCATGCTATCATTATAATATCTTTGGAAAATATAGTCAAGTAAATTAAAGGGGCTTCAGGAAAAAGAGGCTGCAGTAAAACAATCTGAAAATCATTTTACTGCAGCCCCTAATTTGCCGATTCTACTGTTTTTTATTTATTACTATCTTGTCACCCTCTGCGCTTACAACCACACTGTCACCTGATTTAATTGCGGCGTCAAGCATTTCCTCTGCAAAAAGGTCTTCAACCTTAGACTGAATTGCACGCCTGAGAGGTCTTGCGCCATATACGGGGTCAAAGCCTTCCTTGGCAAGAAGCGTGAGCGCACTGTCGTCAAATTCTGCTTCAATTTCACTTGCCTTGAGCCTCTTTGTCAAAGACGCAAGCATAACTGCGGCAATGCTCTTGATTTCTTCCTCCGTAAGCCTTGAAAATACGATAATATCATCCACACGGTTTAAAAATTCGGGGCGGAACATTTTTTTAAGCTCTTCCATAACATTTGAGCGAATATTTTTGTTTACGCTTTCCATTTTTTCCGTTTCCGTTATAAAGCCTACGGATTTAGGCTCTGTAATATTTCTTGCGCCTACATTGCTTGTCATTATAATAACACAATTTTTAAAATCAACCCGTCTGCCCTGGCTATCGGTAAGCTGCCCGTCATCAAGAATCTGAAGAAGCAGGTTAAACACATCAGGGTGAGCTTTTTCAATTTCGTCAAACAAAATAACGCTATATGGCTTGCGGCGAACCTTTTCCGTAAGCTGACCGCCTTCTTCAAAGCCCACATATCCCGGAGGTGAGCCTACCATCTTTGAAACGGAGTGCTTTTCCATGTACTCCGACATATCAATCCTGATTAAAGCGTCTTCATCACCGAAAAGAGCTTCGGCAAGAGCCTTGGAAAGCTCCGTTTTGCCAACACCTGTAGGTCCTAAGAAAATAAAGGATCCAATTGGTCTTTTCGGGTCCTTAAGACCTACTCTGCCGCGCCTTATTGCACGGGCAACGGCACTTACGGCTTCAGACTGACCTATTACACGCTTGTGCAAAACATCCTCAAGATGCTTAAGTCTTTCGCTTTCCTCCTCGGCAAGCTTTTTAACTGGAATACCTGTCCAGCTTGAAATAACCTCGGCAATATCGTCTTCACCGATTTGCGCCGCTTCTTTACTTGCGGCGTTTTTCCACTCTTCCCGCATTTTTTCAAGATTTGCTCTCATTTCCTTTTCATTGTCTCGAAGAGTTGCCGCCTTTTCAAAATCCTGGGAGGTTATGGCTTCCTTCTTTTCACGCACCACTGCGTCAAGCTTTTCTTCAAGCTCTTTAATATCGGGCGGCGCCGTCATTGCACCAAGGCGTACACGGCTGCAGGCTTCATCAATAAGGTCAATCGCCTTATCGGGAAGAAATCTGTCGGTTATATATCGGCTGCTCATTTTTGCGGCTGCCTCAATTGCACTTTGGCTTATTTTCACCCCGTGGTGCGCCTCATATTTTTCACGGATACCGCTTAAAATCTGTATTGTTTCTTCAATTCCCGGTTCTCCCACCGTTACGGGCTGAAAGCGTCTTTCAAGGGCGGCGTCTTTTTCCACATACTTTCTGTATTCGTTAAGGGTTGTGGCACCAATGAGCTGAAGCTCGCCTCTTGCAAGAGATGGCTTCAATATATTTGCCGCATCTATTGCGCCTTCCGCCGCACCTGCCCCGATTATTGTATGCATTTCATCAACAAACAAAATAACATTTCCTGAATTTATTACTTCATCAACGGCTTTTTTAAGTCTTTCTTCAAACTCGCCACGGTATTTTGCACCTGCGACCAGGCTTGAAAGGTCAAGGGAAAAAATACGCTTTCCCTTAAGAGGCTCAGGCACATTCCCTGCAACAATTGCCTGTGCAAGACCCTCCGCAACGGCAGTTTTACCAACGCCGGGCTCTCCTAAAAGCACGGGGTTGTTTTTTGTTCTTCTTGAAAGAATCTGTATAACTCTTTCAATTTCTTTTTCACGGCCCACAACAGGGTCAAATTTACCCATTTTTGCAAATTCCGTCAAATCTCTGCCAAATTGATTGAGGGTGGGGGTGCTTGAATTTCCCTTGCCCGCCTCTTCTCCCGCTGTGGGTGCTTCTTCGGAAAGGAGACGAACAAGCTCCTGATAAAGATTCTGAGGTGCACCGAAGGACAAAAGTATTCTGAAGGCTACACTGTCCTGCTCCCTTGCAAGAGCAAGAAGAATATGCTCTGTTCCTATATAGGCACTGTTAAACTTGTGAGCCTCCATTGCACTGTTTTGAAGGCACCTGTTTGTTCTGGGAGTAAAGCCTGCGAAGCTTCCCCCTGATGATGTGCCTGCATTATAGCGCACAATTTTTTCATGTAACGCTTCCCGTGTAATCCCCAGTTCGGTAAGATATTTTGCGGCAAAGCCGCTTCCTTCTGCCAGCAAACCAAAAAGTATATGTTCAGTACCCACATAATTACAGCCTGTTGATTCTGCACATTGTTGTGCAATACCTATAGCTTGCTGGGCTTTTTGTGTAAATTTGTTTTCAAAGCTCATAAACATGACCTTCCTTCTTAATTAATTTAATCAGACAGTGCCTTTTGAAGCATCTGTGCTCTGTGAATATCCCTTTCTTCACTTGCCAGGGGGCCAAGATCTCTTTCCAGCGTGGCAGGCATGGAAAGAAACATTTGTCTGCGGAGCGCAGGGCTGTCTATATTCTTTATTATGCCTGAATTTGCCCCCATGCAAACATTTGAAACAAGCTCCAATGCCTCTGCGCTTGGAATCATATATGCATTTTTTAAAATTCCCAGACTGCGAAGACATTTATCCGTCATAGCGGATTTGTTGTTTTCAAAAAGCTCCGCACAAATTCTTCTTTCTTCGCTTATGAGACTGCACGCCGCAGCGGTAAATCTTGACAGAATTTCCTCTTCGCTCACACCAAGTGTTATTTGGTTTGAAAGCTGAAACAGAGAGCCGCTTGCTTTTGACCCCTCTCCGTATAATCCCCGAACGGTCATACCCAGATTAGCCGCCCATTTCAAAAGAGGATTTACACTTTTTGAAATGCATATGGCGGGCAGGTGCAGCATAACCGAAGCCCGAAGCCCCGTTCCCGCATTTGTGGGGCAGCTTGTTAAAAATCCAAATTCCTTGTCATAGTCAAAGGAAAGGGTTTCACTTAAAAGATTTTCAATGTTTTTTGCCTCACGGTATGCACCCTCGGCATCAAGACCGTTTTTAAAAACCTGTATTCTCAAATGGTCTTCCTCGTTTATCATAACGCATATGCTTTCATCCTCGCTTATAATTGCAGCCGCAGGAGTTTTTGAATTGGCAAGCTCTGTGCTTATGAGATGTCTTTCTATAAGGGAGCTTTTTTGCAAATCGGAAAGGTTTTCCATTTTATAAAGGGAAATGCTGTCCTTAAGAACGGAATTTTGCATTGCGCCGAAAACACTGTCTATCATATTTTCTGCCGCCGCCGCACTCATTCGGGAAGGGAAGGGAACACCCTTAACATTTCTTGCCAGTCTTACACGGGTGCTTACTGCAATATCATTTTCATTTGCTCTGTTTCCCATATTACTTTCCCTCCTTATCAAGAGCACGCAGCTCATCACGGAGCTTTGCGGCTTCTTCAAAATTTTCAAGCTTTATTGCTTCTTCAAGCTTTTCACGCAGAGCATCGCCCTTGCTCTTAGGCTTTTCTTCCTTCACAGGCTTTTTATCCTCCGAAGAAGCCTCCATATGCTTTGATGTTCCGTGAATTTTTTTCAGCATTGCCGCCGCCTGTGTACGGAAGGTATTATAGCATTCGCCGCAGCCCATTCTGCCCGTTCTTGAAAATTCGGAAATTGTCATTTTACATACGGGACAGCTTACATAGCTCATTTCCCTTGGGGCAAAGCTTAAAAGAGAGCCGAAATTATCAAATATTGATTCCTTGGCGGCGCATTCGGAACAAATATTAAGAGATTCCTTATGGCCGTTTATAATCTGAGTATACATAACGGTTGCGGTGTTTTTTCCGCATCTTTCACATAACATAGCAAACATCTCCATTCTAATTCATAAAAAGATTGGTAATCATATTTTTGAAAATTGACGCACGCACCTTATCCCGCATGGGCTGGGGAAAGGGAAGAACGGTATCGCTTACTGCACCGAGAATCATGCGAGCCTCTCTTTCGGTAATGCTTTCATAATCAAGAAGATTTTGAACAAACACCGCCGCCGTTCTGTAGGAAAGAGTATCGCCCACAGAGTTTACAAGGTGCATGGGGCCTGCGCCGCAGTCTGAGCTGACACATTTTATCCGCACACCGCCGCCGCCTCCTCTGCGGCTTTCAATACTATATCCCCTTTCGGGGGTAAAGCGTGTTTGAATAACATAATTTATCTGGCTTGGCACGCAGTTAAGCTCCCCTGCAAGGGTATTTCTTCTTATTTCCACACTGCCGCCCGCCTCACGAAGCATATCAAGCAGTATTTTTTCGATTGCATCCGACATGTTCATCAAATATCACCTCTAATAATCTAAAATTTGACTTTGACTTTCTTTGACTTTAATATAACACTGCTTTTTTCTTTTGTCAAGTATATTTTAAAAAATTTTTAAAAGTTATCTGTATTTTGGGCAGAAAAAGAGGGCGTCATCTCATTTTTTTGAGACACGCCCTATTTGCTACTCCTTTGTGGGAAGCTGCGGCATTGAAAGCTTCTCACGAATTTGATTTTCAATATTATCGGTAAATTCGGGATTTTCAATCATATACTGCTTTACATTTTCACGACCCTGCCCCAGCCTTTGCTCATTATAGCTGAACCAAGAGCCGCCTTTTTTTATAATATCAAGATTTACGGCAACATCAAGCACATTGCCCTCTCTTGAAATGCCTTTTCCGTACATCATATCAAATTCCGCCTCTTTAAACGGAGGCGCAACCTTGTTTTTCACAATTTTAACACGGGTTCTGTTTCCTATGAACTCACTGCCGTTTTTAAGGGTTTCAACTCTTCTGACATCCATTCTTACGGAGGCATAGAATTTAAGGGCACGGCCCCCCGCCGTTGTTTCATTGTTTCCGTACATAACGCCGATTTTTTCACGGAGCTGGTTTATGAAAATGCAGATTGTATTACTCTTATTTACAACACCTGCAAGCTTACGCAATGCCTGGCTCATAAGTCTTGCCTGCAAGCCCACATGAGAATCTCCCATTTCCCCGTCAATTTCAGCCTTGGGAACAAGTGCCGCAACAGAGTCAATAACAATAACATCAAGAGCACCGCTGCGAACAAGGGCTTCTGCAATTTCAAGGCCCTGCTCACCTGTATCGGGCTGGGAAACAATAAGGGAGTCCACATCAACGCCGAGCACCCTGGCATAAGAGGGGTCAAGAGCATGCTCCGCATCAATAAATGCGGCTTCACCCCCAAGCTTTTGCGCCTGGGCAATTATATGTAATGCAATAGTTGTTTTACCGCTTGATTCAGGCCCGTATATTTCTATAATTCTTCCCCGTGGAACACCGCCTATGCCAAGGGCAATATCAAGGCTGAGCACACCCGTTGGAATTGAATCCACATTGCAATGAGAATTTTCACCAAGCTTCATAACTGAGCCTTTGCCGAATTGCTTTTCTATCTGCGCCATTGCAAGGGCAAGGGCCTCTCTCTTTTCATCATTCATTCTTTTGTTCCTCCTTGTAGCGAACATCTGTTCTTATTATAAAGCACTATTCTCGGCTTGTCAATATTATTTTCAAATTTTTGAAGAAATAAGTTCAAAAACGCACTCACATGTTTGTTGGCGAACACTGTCACGGTCACCGGAAAGGTTCAGCCTTTTTACAACTGTTTCATCACCGTCTGCAAGGGCAATATAAACAAGCCCCACAGGCTTTTTTGCCGTTCCGCCGCCGGGTCCTGCAATGCCCGTAACGCTCAGGGCAATGTCACTTCCGCTTATGCGCCTTGCGCCCTGCGCCATTTCCCGTGCCGTTTCCTCGCTTACCGCACCGTATTTTTCAAGGGTTTCCCTTTTTACACCTAAAATTTTCTCCTTTGCCTCATTTGCATAGGTTATAAAGCCAAATCCGTAAATACTGCTTGCGCCTGAATAAGAGGTAATTATTTTTCCAAGCATTCCGCCGGTACAGCTTTCTGCCGTAGAAACGGTTATGTTCTTTTCAATCAGTCTGTCTACAATTTTTTTAAAATCAACCATTTATAAGCTCCCACTGTGTTTCTTCTACCGCCTTATTTACCCAGTATTCCATATCAATTTTGCTTTCGCTTTCCATTATTTTTTCAAGAGTGGGTCTTGTTGTGGGGTGCTTGGGCACAAACACCGTACAACAATCCTCATAGGGCAAAATTGAGGTTTCAAAGGTTCCTATCCGCCTTGCATCTCCAACGATTTCATCCTTGTCCATTCCTATAAGGGGTCTGAAAACGGGAAGGGTTTTTACGCATTCGTTAGTAACGCCCAATGCGTGTATGGTCTGGCTGGCAACCTGCCCCAGACTTTCCCCTGTAATAAGCGCATTTGACTTATTTTTAAGGGCAATTCTTTCAGCGGTCATCATCATCATTCGGCGCATAATAAGTGTCAGGTGCTCTTCGGGGCAGTTATCACGGATTGCAAGCTGCTGCTCGGTAAAGGGCACAATATAAAGATTAAATCTGCCGGTATATGACGCAATAATTTTTGCAAGCTCTATAACCTTTTCCTTGGCACGCTCACTGGTGTACGGAGGGCTGAAGAAATGAACGGCGTCAAGCTCTACGCCTCGTTTTGCTATTCTCCATGCGGCCACAGGGCTGTCAATTCCCCCTGAGAGTAAAATTGTTGCCTTTCCGCCGCTTCCCGTGGGCATACCGCCGCAGCCCTGTTCACGGGCACTGTCAGCGTAAACATAGGCTTCATTGTCACGAATTTCAACACGCACCGTTACATCGGGATTTTGAACATCCACCTTAAGAGAGCGCAGGCGGGAAAGCACCGCACCACCCATTTCACGGCTTATTTCAGGGGATTTTAAGGGAAACTTTTTATCGCTTCGCTTTGCTTCAACCTTAAAGGTCTTAAAGCCGCAAATGGTTTCGCACACATAATCGGCACCACAAGACAATATGGTTTCCATGTTTTTTTCAAAAACACCTGCACGGGCAATAAAAACTATTCCGAATACCTTTTTGAGCTTCATCACAGTTTCATCAATATCGCAGAGCTCGGAGGGCTCAAGATAAATAATTGCCTGTGCTTTTTTAATTGACTTGATGTTTTCTTTTCCCACTGCTTTTTTTATATTTTTTATGAGCATATCCTCAAATTTGCTTCTGTTCAAGCCTTTGAGAATTATCTCGCCGTATTTTATAAGTATAATTTCCTTCATTTTTAAATCCTCCGCAATTTATCTTAGCCTGACGGTGCCAATTTGAACCCGCCTTAAATGGCGAAATTTAGGTATCTTTTGGCTTGTCGTCTTTGAAAGGCGTCAGCCTTTCTGCATCCTTC
>JAXJXW010000134.1:0-3990 GCA_036307325.1 Clostridia bacterium | reverse complement strand
GAAGGATGCAGAAAGGCTGGCGCCTTTCAAAGACGACAAGCCAAAAGATACCTAAATTTCGCCATTTAAGGCGGGTTCAAATTGGCACCGTCAGGCTAAAAGAAGAATACCCGTAAAAAAGGAGTTTACTAAAATTCAGCCCGATGTGCTTATTCTTACTCACAATCATTATGACCATACAGACCCGGAAACCTTACCTTACTTTGTCAATGATAAGACAAGCACCAGGGTTATTCTCTCGGAGAACGCCCATGACTCTGTAAAGGCGTCAGGAGGCGGAAGCAATGATTATGTGGTTTTTAATGACGGTTCGGAGTGGACTGAAAAAGATGTCCGCTTTACGGGAGTTACGGCATATCATTCCGAAAGCACGGCGTTTGGTGTTATAATTGAAGCAGAGGGAAAAAAGTATTATATAACAGGCGATACGATATATAACAGAAACATCTTTAAAGCTCTGCCGAATGATATTTATGCCGTATTTCTGCCCATAAACGGAACAGGCAATAATATGAATATGACCGATGCGGCAAGATTTGCAAAGGAGTGCGGCGCAAAATATGCCGTTCCCCTTCACTTTGGAATGTTTGACAATTTGGATCCCCAAAAATTTGCAGCTGAAAACAAAGTTATACCAAGGGTGTATGAAAAAATCACTTTTGATAATTAAATTTAAAAAGGACTTGACTGTAATGATTAAAAATAAACTGTATGAGGTAACTGTAAACAACAAAGCCGCAAAGCTTGAAGAAATCAGGGTATCTGCATTTCCCTTTAACAGAACATGGCCCGGAAAGCAAAGAGATGCAGAGCAAAGTGAAATCGCCTATGTACTGCGGATAAGAGAGGATTTGCCTCGTGATATAGTAATTGAAAGAAAGACAGACTTTGAAAGCTTTGCCATAAGACCCTTAAGCAAAAAAATCAAGGCAGAAAGAAAGGGCAGCACCATAAGCTTTAAATTGGAAAAGCACGGTTACTATGCCGTGGAATTTGACGGAGAAAGTCACGCATTATATCTGTTTTTTGAGCCGAAGCGGAATTTTGAGGAATACGGCGTTCCCACATATAGCTTTGGTGCAGGCGAACACAATGTGGGCTTATTATCACTGAAATCGGGAGAAAGCGTTTTCATTGATGAAAATGCGGTGGTTCACGGTTCAATTTACGGCGTGGATGTGTCTGATATAAAAATATACGGTTACGGCGTTTTAGATGCAGGCTGGGAAGATAGACGAGAGAAAAACGGTGATGTAGGCTGGGACGGAGAGGCGGATTTTGCCCCTGAAAAGGTACATACATACGGCGGCGTACGCTTTTACAGGTCAAAGAATATTGTTATTGACGGCATAACCGTTTATGACCCTGCATCATATGCCATAAGCTTTTTTGGCTCGGAAAATATACATATAAATCATACAAAGGTTGCAGGCTTATGGAAATATAACAATGACGGCATAGACTTTTTCAACTGCCGCAAGGTAGAGCTTTTAAACAGCTTCGTGCGTTCATTTGATGATTCTGTATGCATAAAGGGAATTACGGCGTTTTCAAAAATCAATTCCGAGGATATTACTGTAGAAAATTGTGTATTGTCCTGCAACTGGGGAATAACCTGCGAAATCGGCCTTGCCACTGCCTGTGACGAAATAAAAAACATAGCCTTCAGAAACTGCGATTTAATTCATAACTGTCATGTTTGTATGGATGTAAATAACGGACAGTGGGCGCATGTTCATGATGTTGTGTTTGAAAATATCAATGTTGAATACACAAGGTTTAACAAAAAGCCCGTTTTGCAAAGCTCTGGTGAACAAAAATATGTTGACTCAGGCGAGGTTCAGGTGCCTGCATTGGCCAGAGTAATTGACGGGCGCAGAAACTGGGCGGGCAACAAGGCAGAGGATGACACTCGCTGCAAAAACGGTAATATAACATTTAGGAATATCAGCGTAACGGTTGATGCCGAAATAAAGAATACGCCCAATGCAATTATAAAAAGATGTATGTCTGTAAGTGACTTTTATAACATACGCTTTGAAAACATAAAAATCAACGGAAAAGAAATAACCGAGCTTTCTCAGCTTGGAATTGCTTCCGACCCTGATGTAAGTATAAGCACCATCTAAAGACAAGGCAACACTAAGGGGATGTAAAATAATTCCCGCGAAAAATCGAGGATGAAAAATTCCTCGATTTTTTGTATACAAAAATGGCTGAAACCATAGCGGAATCAGCCATTTTGTGGTATAATATAGTCGATGAAAACAAATATAAACCACAGTGAATATTTTACACCAATTCAAATGAAATTTCCAGTAGATTTAGAAAAAATTATTGAAATTTCTGACCCAATCTACACATTCAACGAAATAATGAATGAAGTTGACCTCAGAAAATACCTTGTTGTGAAAGGAAACAAGGTTGGTCGTCCAAGACTTGATTCAATTAAGTTGTTGAAAATTATTCTCTTTGCTTTTATGGAGTTTGGATATGTTTCTTTACGCAGAATAGAAGCACTCTGTAAAACAGATATCCGTTTCATTTGGCTACTGGATGGAATGGAAGCTCCTTCTTTTATGACAATTGCAAATTTCATAAATGAATTTCTGATTGACACCATTGAAAATATCTTCAATGAAATCAATTCATATATTTTTGAAAAAGAAAATGTTGACCTTAATCACGTATATATTGACGGAACTAAGCTTGAAGCTAATGCTAACAAGTATAGCTGGGTATGGAAAAAATCATGTATCACAAACAGAAATAAAATGTTTTTACGTATTACACGGTTAATAGAGGAAATTAACAACAGCGATTTAATATATCTCAATGTTGAAATCGGAACACGACAAGAATATTCAGTTGAATATGTGGAGTACATACTGTCTGAGTATAAAAAACTTATGAAGGTAGATAAATCGACATTTGTATATGGCAGCGGAAAGCGTAAAACAACAGTTCAAAAGCATTATGAAAAGCTCTCTGAATATCTTGAAAGGTTAAAACAGTATTCCCACCATATTAAGACATGTGGAGAAAACAGAGGCAGTTATTCAAAAACAGATATGGATGCAACATTTATGCGTAACAAAAGAGATTACATGGGAAATGACCAATTGCTTCCTGCGTACAATGTACAAGTAGGTATATGTGATGAGTATATTGCTGTTATGGATGTACAACAGTTTACATCTGATATGGATTGCTTTATCCCTCTTATGGGAAAATTCCATAGAACATACAGATTCTATCCTGAATACCCGGTTGCTGATGCAGGATATGGAAGCTACAACAACTATCTTTTCTGTCACCGGAACGGAATGGGAAAATATATGAAATTCACGATGTTCAACAAAGAAACAACAGATAAAAAATATCACGAAGATATGTTCAGAGCGGTAAATTTCAAAAGAGATGAAAATGGGAATTTAATTTGTCCAAATAACAAGAAATTCAATTTTCTGCATAGTAGTCCTGTAAGAGGAAACAAATTCGGAAGAACAGAAGAGTATTATCAATGCGAAGACTGTAACGGATGCCCTTATCGGGAAAAATGCCATAAAAGCGAAAAGAATCGTATAATCAGACTAAATGAAGAATTAACAAGCTTTCATAAGGAAGTCATTAACAATTTAGAGTGTGTACATGGGGCACTACTTCGAATGAATCGAAGTATTCAGGCAGAAGGTACATACGGAACCATTAAGTGGAACAGAGAGTACACAAGAGTACGCAGAAGAGGGTTAAAACAAGTAATTTTTGAATTTTCAGCAATTTGTTTAGGTTTTAACCTTCATAAATACCACTTGAAGAAACAAAAAGCTTTACTGGCGGCATAACAGAATATCAAAAAATCAGCTCAAATAACGGAGCTTTATTTCGTGTGCCAAAAAAACGGTATTTTTTCCCTGAAACAAAACAAAGACCTCAATAAATGAGATCTTTGTCTATTTCAGGGAATTATTTTACATCCCCTTTTTTTGT
>JAXJXW010000133.1:0-5387 GCA_036307325.1 Clostridia bacterium | reverse complement strand
AGTTAATACAGTTTGGAGGGATTTTGTGATAAAGATTGATTACAGAAGCGATAAGCCGCTGCATGAGCAAATACAAAACGGCATAAAAGCCCTGATAATCAGCGGTTCATTTCCTGCTGATGAAAAGCTTCCTTCTGTGCGGGAGCTTTCCGTCAGCCTGACAGTGAACCCTAACACGGTTCAGCGGGCGTATAAAGACCTGGAGTCGGAGGGATTTATATATTCCGTGCAGGGCAAGGGAAATTTTGTTTCGCCGTATACTGAAAGCGGCAGCCGCCATGAAAAGGAGCTTTTTGACGATTTGGAAAAGTGCGTTAAGGAGCTGGCATGGCTTGGTGCGGATAAATCCGAAATTTTAAATCTGGTTAACAACATTTTTGACGAAAGGGTGGGGAATAAATGATAAGAGCAAAAGGCGTAATAAAAGATTTTGACGGCTTCCGAGCCATTAACGCTCTGGATATGCATGTGGAAAAAGGCAGTATATACGGTCTTGTAGGTCCTAACGGAGCAGGAAAGACAACGCTTATAAATCATATAACAGGCATGCTTAAGCAAGATAGCGGCTCTATCACCATTGACGGCGAGGAAACCTTTGACAATCCTTCGCTTCACAGCCGTGTGCTGAGCATTTCCGATGACTGGTTCTATTACGGTTCTTTCACCGTAGAGCAAATGGCACAGTTCTATAAGGATATGTACAAGCAATTTAACACTGAAAGATTTAACAATCTTAAACAGCTTTTCAAAATTGATCCGAAAAGGCAAATACGCAGACTTTCCAAGGGAATGAAAAAGCAGGTTGCTTTTCACCTTGTGCTTTCCTGCATGCCTGATGTGCTTATTCTTGACGAGCCGCTTGACGGTCTTGACCCGGTAATGAGAAAACAAATTTTAAACATTATAATAAATGATGTTGCACGCAGAGAGATGACGGTTTTGGTGTCCTCTCATAACCTGAGGGAGCTTGAAGATATTTGCGACCATATCGGTATTATTCACCAGGGGCGCATGATTATTGAAAAGCCCCTTGATGATTTAAAAGGAAATGTTCACAAATATCAGCTTGTATTTGACGGAGATTTTCCCGAAGATATTACGCAAAAGATTGAGATACTTCATTCTTCAAAAATTGGCAGTGTACATAATCTTATAGTTCGCGGCGACAAAGCCGAAACAACTAAGATATTTGCATCATATATGCCGCTGGTGTGCGAAATGATAAGTCTTACTTTGGAAGAAGTATTTATTTATGAGTTGGGAGGTTTGGGCTATGACTTTCAAGGAATCCTTGTTTAACAAGTGCGTTTACAAAACAACATTAAAGCGTTTTAAGCTTGGTTCATTTTTGTATTTTATATTATTATTTTTATGCGTTCCCCTTCCAATGCTTATACGGGGCGCCAATACCCTCATGAGCGACCGTTATTATTTGTACAACGGAATAATGAAGGCAGGCTACACCATATTTTATCAGGAATTTTTGGTATTGCCTTTGCTGATGGCATTTGCAGTACCAACCGTCACGGCACTATTGGTATATAATTATATGCATTCCTCCCGCCACGCCGTTTTTATTCACAGTGCACCCGTAAAAAGAAGTGCAAACTTTGTATCATCTGCTCTTGCAGGGCTGACCCTTATGATTGTGCCTGTGCTTTTAGTGGGAATAATTCTTCTGGCAATGAGTGCGCTGGGCTTTTCCAAATCAATTTGTGCGGCATCGGTATTTCTTTGGATTTCTGTTAATATATGCGTTTTGTTCATTATGTTTTCAATTGCAACCATAAGTGCTGTGCTTACCGGTAATTCCATTGTGCTTGTTGTAATAAACGGATTGTTCCACGGATTTTTCCCCATTATTGCCCTTGCAATGGAAACCTTTGGCCCTGAATTTCTCCTTGGCTATGTGGAGGGCGAATATTTTGCCAATGTTGCACAGCTGTCACCTATTGTATGGCTTACAACCCGTG
The DNA here is from genome assembly GCA_036307325.1 of Clostridia bacterium. Lineage (GTDB taxonomy): Bacteria > Bacillota > Clostridia > UMGS1883 > UMGS1883 > UMGS1883. The sequence goes on along the minus strand of JAXJXW010000133.1, from coordinate 3,414 downwards.
AGAACTTTAATTTAATGGGCATGTTTTCCGAGCTTATTATATGGGTGTACCTTGCGGTAGGGCTTGCTTTAATGGTTCTGGCTTGTGTCCTTTATAAAAAACGCAGAATGGAGTTTTGCAGTGATGTTGCAGGCTTTAGAGTAATGCGCTACATTCTCAAATACTTTGTAACCGCATTTGCGTTCCTTTTGATTTTTGGAATATTCCGCCGCGGACTTCGGATGAATAACATATTCTTCTATCCCCTTGCAGCCGTGCTTTGTGCAGTAGTTTACTTTGCCTGCGAAATGTTAATCAGAAAAACCACCCGTGTGTTCTCAAATGTAAAGGGTCTATTATTATTTTACGGTGTGATGGCGGTATTCCTTTGTATTATAGCTTTCACAAGCTTTTTCGGATTTGAAACAAGAATTCCTGATGCAGAGGCAATTGCAGAGGCAACCATATATGACTATTTCCCCGATAAAATCCCTTATGTATCTGAAAAAGAGTATATTGACAATTTAAGGCTTTTGCATAAGGAGCTTATTGAAACATCCGCCGTAAAAAACCATTCTCCCGATGATTATCTTGACCAATTACAAATAAGGTATAACCTTAAAAACGGAAAAAGCCTGACCCGTGCATATTATGTACAAAAAGATGTTTACAGGAAAATCATGAATATAAACTTCAAAAATGACACATATAAGCTTAAGTATTCGGGGCTAAGTGCCATAAACATTGAAAATACACCGGTTCTCGGAGTGGAAGCGTGCATGGGAATGGCCACTTTTTCAAAAAATCTCCCTTATGATAGCAGTGAATTTTTAAATGCGATTAAAAAGGATATTCTGAGCATGTCTTATGACGAGTTCAGTCAAGCATACTATTTTTCACCGAATGTATATTTCAGCGTGGATCATCTGGATAAGAATTTCAATAAGATATTTACTGACCCCGTTCGTGATTACGGATATTTCTCGGCATCCTTTAATCCCAGCTATGAAAACACCTTTAATTTATTTAAGAAAATCGGAATGCTTGATGAATTCAGACAGTTTATTATGAAATCTGACTTTTTAATTTCCACAAAGACGATTACTAAATCAAGCGACAGTGAGTATTTTTATAATGAAGCGGAGTCTGAATGGGACGATTATGATATACCCGCCAACGACCTGATAGCTCTTGACGACAATACAAAAGAGGCTCTTTTGGATGACTATTTGCTTCTTCCCTATGAAGATATGGAAGACAAAAAAGAGTATCACATGATTTTTGTGGGCAACACGGAAAACAATGCATATTCCTCAAGCCGTTGTATGGTTATTGAAAAGAACAAGCTCCCTCAATATTCAAAGGATTTGCTAAATTAAAAAAGAAGAAGAAATTTGCGTAATATGGCAAATTTCTTCTTCTTTTTTGTGCTTAGTTTAAATTATCGCAATAAATAAAAGGTACATCAAAGGAATTGAAACAACTGAAATTGTGTGAGAAATCATAGCCATGCTTGCGCCTGTTTTGGTATCTCCTCCGAAGGCGGCAGGAAATACAATTGTATTAAGCCCCAGGGGTGTTGCAAATGCAAACAGAGCAAGGGTCATAAGCTCATCTGTCACTCCGGCTAGCTTTAAAATCAAAAGCATAAGCCCCGGAATAACAAAGAGGCGAAGCACAGATGCAAGGTAAATCCTTTTTTTCATGAGCAGCATCTTAATATCGTAACCGCCTATAATAAACCCTGTTAAAAGCATTGCAATGGGGCCCATGCATGCCTTTGCACTTGAAATTGTTGTAACAACAAATGAGGGAAGAATGCTTTTTGCATTAAACAATCCTAAAACAAGCCCCAAAAGCAGAGCAACAAAAATCGGATTGAATAAATTTTTTAAAGGATTTTCTCTTTTCTCTCCCTTTGGCACAAGGATAAAAATTCCCCATGTGTATACGGCAACCAGAAGCGGAAGCGTAAAAAGAAGGTATTTAAACAGTCCTTCATCTCCGAGAACGCCCAATACAACGGCATTGCCCATAAATGAAAAGTTTCCGAAGGTGAGGGAATATTTGTAAATGCTTCGCTGATATTTTTCGTCAATACCGCTTTCAGGGCTTTCTTTTGCAAAAAGCTTTGAAAGGGGCAGTGCAATCACAAGTGCAAGTGCCAAAAGAAAAAGCGCACAAAGTATTGTTCCGTAATTTTCACGCAATGAATCTATATGGCAATAGGACATAAAGGTATCAAGCACCAAAGCCGGTACAAGCACATAGTTCTCAAGCTTTGAAAGAATGGTGCCTGCATTATCGGGTAGCAGTGCCAGCTTCTTCAATATAAAACCCGTGATTATAAACAGAAACATTACAAGCATCTGTGTAAGTGTGGACAAGAAAATTTCCATTAAAACATCTCCCGATTTAAATAATCTTTATATGCATAGCATTCTTAGTTTACCACAAATAAAAAAATTTTCAATGATTTCATGAAAAAAAAGGGGCAATCTCACTAAAATTTGAGATTGCCCCTTTTTAAACAAGGTTAAATATTATTCTTCAACAGCTGCTGTAAGCTTTTCAACTGCTTCCTTAACAACCTCAAGATCAAGGCTGATAACATTGTTAAGTATAGCTGCAGCTTCTGCTCTGGTTGCGTTTGCTTTAGGAGCAAATGTTTTGTCTTCATATCCGGATACAACGCCAAGCACCGCAAATGCTTCTACATATTTAGCAGCATATTCTGCAATATCTGCACTGTCTGCAAAGGTTACATCCTTTGTTGCATCAACATTTAATGCCCTGCCCAGAATTGTGCAAATATCCTGACGGCTTATTGTTGCTGAAGGATTGAACTTGCCTTCGCCAACGCCTGAGATAAAGCCTGCTTTTGCAGCAGCATTTACATGGGGAGTAAACCAATCGTCCTTGCCGCAGTCTATAAACGGAGATTCTTCCTCCTCTGCGTCAAGACTGAACATTCTTGCAATCATTACGGCAAATTCTGCACGGGTAACCTTACCGTTGGGGTCAAACTTACCTTCGCCTCTGCCGCTTACAATGCCAAGCTTTGAAAGATTTTCAACAGCTTTTTCTGCCCATGCGGGAACATCTGTAAATTTGCCTTCTGAAGGAGCAGGCTCTTCAACCTCTTCTTTATCGGGCTCATTATCTTTATCTTCGTTCTTGCCGCCCTTGTTAACGCTTACATTTCCGGTTACACCGATGGGGTTTTTGCCGCTTGTTCTCGGCGGTATCGTATAAACAACATATTCAGAGAAGTGTTTTAATTTAAGGACTGCAAATGCGGATTCTTCATCATAGATAACGGATTCAACTTCTTCGGTTTCGCCTTCTTCTGTCAGATACTTAGCCGAAACAGTTCCGCTGTTTTCTCTTGTGTATGGAACAGTTACTATAGCCTCACCTTCACCAAAGGAGGTT